>DATAPT010000001.1:0-1692 GCA_036265065.1 Candidatus Acidiferrales bacterium
CCATGGCAGGGCGGCGCGGCCCCGGCTATGCCCTCATCTGGTCAAAAAATGGAATTGGCTACACGCTAACCGGATTCGGCGATTCGGGTCAGGCCATACCTTTGGCGGATTCTCTGAAGTAAACAGGAGACGACTCTGCCCGAACTCGACGATTTCGCCGTTCAAACAAAACATCTGCGCAAAGTTTTCGGTGACAAAGTCGCCGTGCGCGACTTGACGTTAACCGTTCGCAAGGGCGAGATTTTCGGCTTCCTTGGCCCTAACGGAGCAGGCAAAAGCACGTCGATCAAAATGCTGCTGGGCCTCGCCACGCCCACGAGCGGCGAAGCCTACGTGTTGGGCATGCCGGCTGGACGCGTGGAAGCCCGCCGAAAAATCGGTTTCCTCCCGGAAAACTTTCGCTTTTACGAATGGCTCACGCCGGCCGAGCTGCTGCACCTGCACGGGCGGCTCTGCGGCGTTCCAGACCACATCCTCACGAAGCGCGTTCCGAATCTCATCGATCTGGTGGGGCTTTCGCCGCACATCAACAAGCGATTGCAGAATTTCTCCAAAGGCATGCTGCAACGCGCAGGCCTCGCGCAAGCGTTGATACATGAGCCCGATATTATTTTTCTGGATGAGCCGACTTCGGGACTCGATCCGCTGGGGCGGCGAATGGTGCGCGATATTATTCGCGCGCAGCGTGATCGCGGAGCCACCGTATTTTTGAACTCGCACATCCTCAGCGAAATTGAAATCACCTGCGATGAAGTCGTATTTATCCGCGAAGGCGAAGTGGTAACCAGCCGCGATATGCGCAAGATGCAGGAGGAAGCGGCGCGCGTGGAAGTACGCGCGAAAAAACTGACGGCAGATTGCATCGCCGGGCTTTCGCGCTGGGGCGACTCCGTGGAAGTCGACGAGGAACGCCTGACCATGACGGTCACATCGCGCGAAAATCTCCCTGACATTTTGAGGTTTCTCGTCGGATCCGGCGCCGCGGTTTACCAGTTCATGCCGCAACGCCTCTCACTCGAAGAATTGTTTATCAACGTGATGGGCGAGGATCGGGGATTGTAATGGGCGTGTGGATCATGGCGGGCATTACGTTTCGCGAAGCGGCGCGCAAAAAGATTTTGTGGACTGCGCTGCTCGCGGGTATCGGATTTCTACTCGTGTTTGGCATTGGACTGAAATTTCAGGTGGGCGATTTCCGCAATTCAGGCGTGCCTCCCTTTTTGCGTTATCAAGTGATCAGCGCGATGCTCATGATCGGCCTTTATACCGTCGATCTCCTGGCCGTTGTCATGACCACGCTCACTTCGGTCGATACGATTTCCGGTGAAATTACTTCCGGAACGATTCACGCCATTGCGACGAAGCCGCTGGCGCGCTGGCAAATTTTAATTGGGAAATGGCTGGGATTTGTGGCCATGTCCGGCGTGTATGTGGCGATTATGTTTGGCGGCACGGTGGCCGAGGGCTACTGGATCGGCGGCGTGATGGCTCGGAATCCGGTGCATGGCGGTCTGCTCGTTTTCCTGGAATGCGTCGTCGCGCTTTCCGTGACGTTTATGTTCGGCACCTGGTTTTCGACCCTCACGAGCGGCGTGATGACTCTCGGCATGCTGGGTGTCGCATTTCTCGGCGGCTGGCTGGAGCAGATGAGCGGCTTTACGGAAGGCTCGCGGCTTGCGATGGTTGGAATTG
>DATAPT010000002.1:0-5037 GCA_036265065.1 Candidatus Acidiferrales bacterium
CTGGAATTATGAGTTCAACAAAGAAGAGCCTCCGATGACGGCCTGGGGAAAAGAGCAATTCAACGCGGCGAAGTCTTCCTTCGGCCAGCACACATATCCTCTCGCGGAAACCAATGATCCGCTGTATCACAGCTGCACTCCGCCGGGGCTGCCGCGCGTTTACCTGCATCCATTTCCGATGGAAATTGTGCAGATGCCCGGCGAAATCCTCGTCCTGTTCGAATACGATTCCATGCGCCATCCGATCTACACGGATGGCCGCAAGCATGACGAAGCGCTCGGACCGCTATGGATGGGTGACGCGATTGGCCATTGGGAGGGCGACACGCTGGTCGTGGATACCACGAATTTTAACGATAAAACCTGGATCGATCGTGTCGGGCACCCACACACGGCCGATCTGCACCTCGTGGAGCGCATCAAGCGCAGCGACCGCACACATTTAGTAGCCGACATTACGGTTGACGACCCGAAGGCCTATTCCAAACCATGGACCGCTCATCTGGATTTTATTCTCAGGCCCACTTGGACCCTCGGCGAACAATTCTGCGAAGACGAGCATAGCTTTGAGAACTTCGATAAGCAGGGCACGACCGCGCCGAAATAAATGGCCCAGTTCTTGCTTGAATATCGCGTATTGCGCGATTAACGGAGTTGCATAACCCTTTACAAACGGATTGACTCTGTTTGTATTCTAATGCGATATTTTGAACAGTCGATTATTCTCAGGTGTGGATTCTCTCTATATTACGCGGATTCTTTCGGGCCCCCTAAGTTTTCAATTGATCCGCCATCTGTCGGAGGCTTCGGATATGAAAAAGCTCGCGCTCTTTGCGGTCCTGGCGATAGCCGCACTCATTGCTTCCGCGCCACTTTTGGCACATCACGGCGAAGCGAACTACGACACCGATAAAATTGTCTCCGTAAAAGGGACCGTAACGGAATTTCAATTCATCAATCCGCACACGTTAATCGCCCTGGACGTAAAGAACGACAAAGGCGAGATGGAAAAGTGGAATTGCGAGGCGCGAAGCCCGGGAATGTTGGTGCGCGCCGGCGGCTGGGACAAGGGAACGCTTAAGGTTGGCGACGTGATCACCGTATACGGCTATCGCGGCAAAAATGGAGCGTTGGTCTTGCGTCTTCAAAAACTGTCGCTGGCGGATGGAACGGTGAAGGACAACCTGTAACGGTTGGCCCCTCGCTTAATTTTTTGAAACATTGGTTTTCAGCATTCGAGCCGCGCATAGCGTAATCCCGGTAAATGGCATTCGATTTGCGAAGCTCGCGGAGGATTTTCGAAATGCGACTCGATCGATTTTGCGCCGCGCTCGCCTTCATGCTGATTCTGATTGTTCCTCCTGCGGCCTCTGCGCAAACTCAAAAAAAATCCGGCCCGCCGGCGGCCGAAAAATCATTCGACTCCCACGATTTATCGGGAATGTGGTTCGATGATCGCCCGCGACCTGTGACCACGACCGAGCGCTACTGGATCTATAAGTTTAATGCGGAAGAGCCACCGATGACCGCGTGGGGACTGGCGCAGTTTAAGGCGGCCAAAACTTCCTTCGGAAATCCCGCGTATCCGTTGGCCGAAACGAACGATCCCGCGTATCACACCTGCACTCCCGCAGGCTTCCCGCGCGTTCTCCTTCACCCTTTTCCCATGCAGATCTTGCAAACGCCTGGAGAAGTCATCCTGTTGTTTGAGTATGACTCCCTGCGGCATCAGATTTTTACGGATGGGCGCGCGCATGACACCACGCTCGGTCCTTTGTGGATGGGCGACTCGGTTGGCCATTGGGAGGGAGACACGCTCGTAGCCGACACAGTGAACTTCAACGATAAGACCTGGCTCGATCGCATGGGGCATCCGCACAGCGATGCTCTGCACGTTGTTGAGCGGCTCAAGCGCGTCGATCACGATCATCTGGTGGACGACATTACATTTGAGGATGCCAAAGCGTATTCAAAGCCGTGGACGACGCGCATTGAATTTTCTTTGCATCCGAAATGGACTTTAGAAGAACAGTTTTGCGAGGACGAAGAAAGTTTTCAATCAATGGACAAGGATGCGGCGGCAGCTTCAAAGTAAAGCGTGAATTAGTCTTGACGCCATCGAACTCCCACAGTGTATGATCCCCAAAACTGAACCACAAAAACGGGAACCCGAATCAGGCTCGAGGAGTTTCAATATGTGTAATTGTCTACCGGGATTTGCGCTTGCACTCGCCATCGCTTGCTGCATTTCTCCGTCACTCTTCGCGCAAACCAAGAAACCGGCAGAGGCACAGCCCGCAAATAAAACTTCATTCGACCCGCATGACCTTTCCGGCGTGTGGATGCAGGACCATCCCCGTCTGATTACGGTGGACGCGCGATACTGGGTTTATAAATTTACGCTGGAAGAGCCGCCCATGTCCGAGTGGGGCGAAAAGCAATTTAAAGCGGCGAAAACTTCCTTTGGGCCGCACGCCTATCCTCTGGCGGAAACAAACGATCCTGTGTACCACACCTGCGATCCGCTGGGTTTTCCGCGTATTTTTCTTTATCCGCTCCCCTTGCAGATTGTGCAGACGCCGACCGAAGTCATCATGCTGTTTGAGTATGACTGGCTGCGGCATCAAATTTTTACGGACGGGCGAAAACACGATGAATCGCTTGGCCCGTTGTGGATGGGCGACGCGATTGGCCACTGGGAGGGAGACACGTTCGTTGCGGACACCGCAAATTTCAACGATAAAACTTGGCTCGATCGAATGGGCCATCCGCACAGCGACGCTTTGCACGTGGTGGAACGCATTCGGCGCGTTGATCGCGATCATCTGGTCGATGACATGACCATCGACGATCCCAAGGCGTATACCAAAACCTGGACTGCGCATCAGGTTTTTGCCCTGCAGCCGAAGTGGACGATCGCGGAATCGTTTTGCGAGGATGAGCAAAGCTTCGAGGCCATCGACGAAAACGGCGCCGCTCCGGCGAAGAAATAATTGGACGGTAATTTTTAATGGAAATCGAATGAAGCCATCTCATAAATAATCTTTGTGGGTCGTGGCTTCAGCCACGACTTCCAGAGACTCGAAAAGCAAGGGCTTTAGCCCCTGACAGCCGAGCAGTGCCGACTATCGCCCAATTTTGAGATGGGTCCATGTCAGGTTTTGGAGGTTTGTGGCAATGCGAAAGTGTTCGCCTGTCTTTGCGATGTTCCTCTTCATGATTTCATTTTTTTCACGTGGCACGCCGGCTCAGATGAAGGAATCATTGCAAACACCCACCGCCAACCCTTCATCCTCACCCTCTTTCGATCCCCATGACTTATCGGGCGTCTGGATGCAGGATCGCCCGCGGCCGGGAAGCGTGCTCGAGCGTTACTGGATTTATGAACTGACGCTCGAAGAGCCGCCGATGACTGCCTGGGGCCTCGCGCAATATAAGGCCGCGAAATCTTCATTCGGCATCCACGCTGTTCCCATCGCCGAAACGAATGACCCCATCTATCACAGCTGCTCTCCCACCGGATTTCCACGCGCCTTTTTTCACGCCTTCCCCATTCAGATTGTTCAGTCGCCCACTGAAGTAATCGTGCTATTTGAGTGGGACTCCCTGCGGCACCAGATTTTTACGGACGGCCGCGCGCATGACACTGCGCTTGGGCCTCTGTGGATGGGCGATTCGATCGGACACTGGGAAGGGAACACGCTGGTCGCGGACACGGTAAATTTTAACGAGAAGACGTGGCTCGATCGCATCGGCCACCCGCACAGTGACGCGCTGCACGTGATCGAGCACATCCGCCGCATCGACCTCGATCATCTGGAGGACGAGATTACGATCGACGACCCGAAGGCCTACACGAAGCAGTGGTCGGGGAAAATTGTTTTTGCGCTGAAGCCGAAATGGACCTTGTCCGAAGAGTTTTGCGAGGACATCGGCAGCTTTGAAAATATCGAGCAGCAGGAGACGGCTCCCGCGAAGTGAGGAGTTTGAGATTGACATATCTATAATCATGATGGGATATTTCAGTCAGTTAAGTACCGGGCGGCTAAGCGCCCGTTTTTCATTCGTCTGATTTGATTTCCAACACGTGGGAGGCGTACCTAATGAAAAAATTGGCGCTCGTTTTGGGCATGACATTTGGTTGGCTTCTGATGACTGCGCCGATTTTTGCGCATCACGGGGAAACCAATTACGACACGGAAAAACTGGTAACAGTAAAGGCCACCGTCACCAGCTTCGAGTTCATCAATCCCCACACGCAGATTACGCTCGAAGCGAAAAACGATAAGGGCGACGTTGAAAAGTGGACCTGCGAAGCGCGAAGTCCCGCAATGCTCGTGCGCAACGGCGGCTGGGACAAGCATACGCTCAAGCCCGGCGACGTCATCACCGCCATTGGTTTTCGAGCCAAAAATGGAACCAACATCCTGCGCCTGAAGAAAATTGTTCTTTCCGATGGCAAGGAGCTTCCCGATCTATAGAAACATTTATGTAGCCCGCCTCTTCAGAGGCGGGGGTTTAGATGATGCGATACCTAAATCCCCGCCTCTGAAGATCTGGGCTAAAGCAAGGGCTGTAGCAAGTTGGAATGGCGCGAAGATCCATGAAGATTCAGGTTGCGAGGTTTTTTCCATGAACTTTAGGGCGGCGGCTTATATTATTTTACTTGCAGGATTTTTGTTGGTGAGCGGCCCGGCGCGCGCGCACCACGGAAATTCCGCTTATGACGAAACTCACTGGATCACCATTTCCGGCACCGTAACGGAATTTGTCTGGTCCAACCCGCATTGCCAGATTTTTATGGATGTGAAGGACGACAAAGGAAAAGTTGTGAACTGGGCGATTGAAAGCCAGAGCCCGGGCATCATGCGCCGCAACAGTTGGAGCAGGACCTCCCTCCAACCTGGAGATCAGGTCACCGTGACTCTGGCTCCTGCTAAAAATGGAGCCGCCGTGGGATTTTCCGGAAACGCGGACGGAAAAGTTGTTTTTGCCGATGGGCGCGTCTTGAAAATGAATAATCGCTAAAAAGAGCGG
>DATAPT010000003.1:0-8736 GCA_036265065.1 Candidatus Acidiferrales bacterium
GCGCGCGCCATCACGATCGGATGATTTATTACGCCATGATGGCTACGCTCGGTTCGGTGATCGGCTGCCTGATTACGGATTGGCTGAGTCGAAAGGGCGGCGAACGGCTGAAGAAAACATCATCGGGCAAGGCTCTTGGCCGCGTGCAAAGCCTGGTGCAGAAGAATGCCGCGTGGACGCTTTTGTCGGCATCCCTTTTGCCGCCGCCGTTTCCCTTTACAGCAGTGGTAGCCGCGGCTGCGGCCTTTAAATATCCTCGCAATAAACTTTTAAGTTTTGTCGGTGTGGGAAGGTTGATTCGCTTCCTGATTGAAGGCGCACTGGCGATTCATTACGGGCGCTGGATTATCCGGCAAGCGAAATCGCCGATCCTGGAAGACACGATGATCGTCCTGATTGTGATTACGATTGGCGCGAGTATTTTTTCTGTTTATCAGTGGAGCCTGAAAGATAAACATCCCGCGAGCCAGCATGCGTAGCCAGAGGTTGTGGAAATCACCCTGCGCAAGTGGTTTGGAATCCTGGGGGGGAACCGGCTGGGGACGTCCGTGGTTGCTTTTTAAGACGATTGGGCATCCAATAACCAGGAAGACGGCTCGCGCAGCGTGCGCAAGTCTCTTATCTCAAATTTCAAAATTTAGAATCACGAATCACCGTGCCAGGGTGGCCTATATGAGAGACGCTGTTATCGTCAGTTCAGTCCGCACGCCTGTAGGGAAAGCATTTAAGGGTACGCTGCGGTCCACACGTCCGGATGATCTTGCTGCGATTGCCATGCAGGAGGCGATTCGGCGCGTGCCGGGGCTGAATCCAGCGGACATCGAGGATGTGATCCTCGGTTGTGCGATGCCTGAGGGCGAGGCGGGAATGAATGTGGCGCGCATTGCCTGCCAGCGCGCGGGGCTTCCACCCGAGGTTCCGGCGATTACCATCAACCGGTTTTGCTCTTCAGGGCTACAGGCGATTGCCATGGCGGCCGAACGCATCATGGTGGGACACGCCGATGTGATTTTGGCGGGCGGGACGGAATCGATGAGCATGATTCCGATGGGGGGCAACAAAGTTTCGCCAAATCCCTGGTTGATGGACCACTATCCGGATGCTTACCTCAGCATGGGTCTGACGGCGGAAAATGTTGCCAAGAAATACGGGATTACGCGGGAGAAGGCGGATGAATTTTCGCTGGCCAGCCATCAGAAAGCGTTGGCGGCGATTGCGGCGGGAAAATTTAAGGATGAAATAGTGCCGGTCGAAGTGCAGACGACCGTGGCAGCGGCCTCTGCGAACGGTTCGCACAATGCGCTCACCGCAAGTTGGCGCGGAGCAAAAACCAACTCGACCAAGACGATTTTTGATATGGATGAAGGGCCGCGCGCGGACACCAGCATGCAAGCGCTCGCCAAGCTTAACCCGGCGTTTCATGTGCGCGGCACGACGACGGCCGGGAACAGTTCGCAGACGAGCGATGGGGCCGCGGCGACGATTGTGATGAGTGCTGAACGTGCGCGCGAGTTGGGCGCGAAGCCACTTGCGCGTTTTCTTGGATTTGCTACGGCTGGAGTGCCGGCGGAAATCATGGGGATCGGGCCTGCGTTTGCAATTCCCAAGGTTTTAAAACTTACCGGCTTGACGCTGGATCAGATGGACGTGATCGAGTTAAATGAAGCGTTCGCGGTGCAGTCGCTGGCGGTGATGCAGGAGGCGGGGATTGATCCTTCGCGCGTGAATCCGAATGGAGGGGCGATTGCGCTGGGACATCCGCTTGGCTGCACGGGGGCTAAACTTACGGCGTCCATTTTGCGTGAGCTCGAGCGGCGCAACGCTCGGTATGGGTTGGTTACGATGTGCATTGGCGGGGGGATGGGCGCGGCGGGGATTTTTGAGCGGATTGCGTCTTGAGATTCGGCAAAAGATAAAAGCTTTAACACAGAGTGCACAGAGGAAAAGAGGAGAAAGAAGGAGAATTTTTTCTTTAAGTACGGCAGCACTTCAAACAAGAAAATTAGTTTGCAATTAGCGGACTAGGAGGTATGCGCCATAGCCTAATCCCGCTCCCATCAGTGACCCTACCACTACGTCGCTTACGAAATGCATTCCCAGGATGACGCGCGACACGGCAATGCTCACCGACAGGGCTATTAGTACAGCCTGCAATTCCGGATAAAAGATGCACAGGGGGATAGCGATGGCGAAGGCGCTCATGGCGTGGCCTGAAGGGAAAGAAAACTGGTCGGGGGGAAGAACTTTCGCCCAACAGTGCGATTCCATGTGGCACGGGCGCTTTCGTTTGCTGACCTTTTTGATGTAGCGAAAAATAACGACCGTCGCGGCTTCGGCCGAAGTGCTGGCGGCAAAGGCGATGAAACGCATATCGCCTCCGAACAGGAGCAGCGCGATTCCCAGGGAATACCAGATCCAACCGTCGCCCAATTTTGTGGAAGCAATCATCCAGTAACGCATCCACCGCGGCGCGCGCCATCGATGGACTTTCCTCATGACCTGATAGTCGCGGGCTTGAATAAATTCCCAGACCATTCTGTGTGCTGTCATGGCTGCTCCTTTTCGAAACGGGTTGCCTATTGGCGGTCAAACCAACAATCACATCCTTATCCGCTAGGCGATCTGTTTCTGGCGTAGCGGCATTGTTTCGAGTAAATCCTTTGGCGCAGGCTGTGAGCCGTTTATTGCGGCGCCCCAGCGGCGGATAAAACTTTGGTCGACGAAATAGTCGACGGCAACGCCAGCGGGAACGAGTGGAACGAGCGGCGCAAGCAGCACGGTCCAGGGATCCTTGCGCATCATTTCTCCGCAGAGCAGTAAAATATCGCGCGTCAATTTCCAGTACCCGCCCGATTCGCCGCACAGCTTGCCGTGCCCGGCGCGCAGGCCGGCGAAAAACTCTTCCTTGCTTTTTGCGCCCGGCACTTCCGTGTACGTTGTGCCCACGGAGGCCAGCGCATGCGCGTCGCTTCCTGCCACCTGCGTCTTGCAACGCTTCCATGCAAAGTCGGATGCAAGCTTGTTGGCGGCGGGCAGCATCTGGCCGTTGCGGGCCTCGACGGCAGGGAAATAGCCGGAGAACCATTCGTAGTCGTCGGCGTTCCGCTTCCCGGTCACCGAAGAAAAAACATGATTGATGGTGAAGAACAATCGCTGTTCAGAGAGATAGGCCAGCAAGCGAACCATGTCTTTGCGGCGGCGATTGATTTCCGTGTGCTGGCGTTCGATGATGTCATAGACGCCGACGTGCGCCTCGGTGCCGCTGGGCATGGTGCAGGTGACTTCCTCGCTGATAAAAAAATCAGGATGGCGGCGAAGCTCTTCCGCGCCGGTGATAGAATCATGATCAGTCAGGGTAATCAGGTCCATGCCGCGTTTGCGAAGCACGGAGTAGACGTCAGTCGGAGCACTATAGCTCTCCAGAAAAAAATGGCGCAGGAGGGCCACAGGCAGGGTGCCTGAGTGGAGCGAGTGGACGTGCAGATCGCATCTCATTGTGGAAAAGTATCGCAATTTGAGTTTGCTAACTTATTACGCAATGTTTAAAAACTCGTAACAATCGTCTGTTACTAATTGAACACAAACAAGTTAACGATTGGGGAGGCGAGAAGATTGATGGCAGACGGAATGTCCAGCCCAGAGGGCCGAAGACGCGCTATCGATCTTATTTTCTTTGATGCAGGAGGAGGCCACCGCAACGCGGCCACGGCTTTGCAGGTGCAAATAGAGAAGTTAGGGCTCCCGCTCGATGTAACAATGGTTAATCTTCAGGAAGTACTGGACCCCCTGGACATCCTCCGCAAGATGACCGGAATTCGCATTCAGGACATGTACAACAAGATGCTGCGGCATGGGTGGACGCTGGGCAGCCCTCAGCTTATGCGCGTTTTGCAGCTTGTAGTGCGGACATATCATGGACCTTCCGTGCGCGTGCTCGAAGAATTTTGGAAGCAGCGGTCGCCGGACATGGTGGTGTCGCTCGTGCCGCATTTCAATCGCGCCATGCGCGAAGCGTATGAAAAGGCTTGCCCCGGGCGGCCGTTTGTAACCGTGCTGACCGATCTTGCGGATTACCCGAAACATTTCTGGATCGAAAAAGAATCGCAATACATTGTCTGCGGCACGGAGCACGCCGTGGAGCAGGCGCGGCAGCTCGGCCATCTCGATGGCACCGTGTTCCGGACGTCCGGCATGATTCTGCATCCGCGCTTTTATGAGTCTGTGGATGTGGATCGCAGCAGCGAGCGCAAAAAGCTGGGTCTCAATCCCGACCTGCCGACTGGCATTGTATTATTCGGCGGATACGGCACCTGGAAGATGCTGGATATTGTGAGGCAAATTAACAAGTCATCGTTACAAGTGCAGTTGATACTGATCTGCGGGCGGAATGAGAAATTGGCGGACGCGCTGCGCCGGGAGTCGTCCCGCATTCCGCTGCACGTAGAAGGCTTTACAACACAAATTCCTTATTTCATGACGCTGTCGGATTTCTTTATTGGCAAGCCGGGACCGGGAAGCATCAGCGAGGCGCTTTCCAAGCACCTGCCTGTAATCATCGATTGCAACGCCTGGACGCTGCCGCAGGAGCGTTACAACGCGCAATGGGTGCGCGAAAAAGAAGTGGGGATTGTGGTGGACAGTCACAAGGTAACCGCGAAGGCACTGGCCAGGATGCTGGAGCCGGGCGCGCTTGCGCAATATAAGGCACGCGCGGCCGCGATGAATAACCGCGCTATTTTTGAAATTCCGACCATCTTCGAGAAAATCCTCGCGGAGAGCTCCGAACACGTATTGGCGGAATCTGAAAGCAAAATTTGAAATTTCTGATTTGAGATTTCAGATTAGAACCGTAAATTCAAAATCGAGAAGTTTGATTCTCGCGGGTTTCTCCGGGTGGTCGGGGCCAGTTAGCGGCAAGGCCGATTCATGGGACTTGGCTCATTAAAGAACAAACAACTCCGTTTTCTTGACTCATTTTCGGGAGGTTTCAGCCAAGTGCTGTTTCCAAGCGGCGGGCAAGATGTCAATTTCATCAAGACACGGTAGTATTCGAGTCAGGCAAGAAAGGTTAGGCTGCACCAAGCGGAGAACGTCGGCGGGCTCGGTGGAAGGAGTGAAATACACGTAAGCTTCTTCGCAGCCCTCACATCCTGAGGGACGGTTGATGAGATAATTCGGATGGAGGGTCAACTGCGCGCCATTCCTTGACCTGTCGAAAACATCAAATCGTGGCACGCCGCGTATGACTGCCCCAAGTGTGTATTCATTCCAACCGCCCAGGTTATGGTGCCTGTAGGTCTCGATTCCAACAAAAAACTCTAGGCTCGGAACAACTCCTTCATGCATCCCCACTGTGACGATACTTCGGGCTGGTCGCCCACCCATCAGCATGTAGCCAGGAAGCACGACATGTTGTGCCATCCAGGAAAAAGGTCCTTGGCTATAAGTCAGCTTCAATCGCCAGCGTAAGTAATCATCAAGTCGAAGGAAGATAGGTTTCGGAGCGAAAATCCACGCGGGCTCAATTAAGACAATCTGCTCTGAACATTCAGTCTGATTGCATTGGCGGCTGAGTTTAGTCTCTTTATCCCACTCCTTGAGTTGAATCTGTGCTTGGTGCCAAGAAATATCCCCCAATTCCAACGATTGGAATTGTGTCAATAATCGCTCGACCCTCCTGCGAAACATGTATTGTCCAATTTGACTGGCCAGTAAAGCGACAATGAGTAATGCAAATGCGCTGATGGCAGCATTCAGGACAACTTTTTTCAGAGGGCGGCTCACGATCATATTAGACACCAAACCACCCAACTGTGTGCCAACTACCAAGAGCGCAACAAATACAAATAAAGAAGCAGAGCCAAGTCCCGTGAAGTCGTCTTCTCGTCATCTGGCTTTTTTGGGCTTTGGTCAGTAAAAATCTTTCGAGCCGGATGGGTACTTCGCGCTGCCAGTGACGAGGACTCCACGGCGCAGATCTCCCGACTAAACCGCTGCGACCAAATTCAAATGCGGCTGGACTGTGGAGTTCAGGTCACGTGAGTTGTTGAGTCGACTTTAGTGCGGGCGATTCACGAATCATTTCTCGCTGAACTTTAGGTATGCGAATCAACACTCACGATTCACGAATCACGACTCACCAATGACCGGTCACTAGTCACTTCTTCACTCTAAGATCGTGGCCTGTCATTTCCGGCGGCACGGGGAACCCGAGGATGCCCAGCAGCGTGGGTGCAACGTCGCGCAAAGAGCCGCCTGGCGCGAGCGGGCCGATTTCATTTTCCGTGGCGAGAATCAGGGGCACGGGATTTGTGGTGTGATACGTGTGCGGGCCGCCGGTGGCAGGGTCAATCATGGTTTCGGCGTTGCCGTGGTCGGCGGTGATAATCCAAGCGCCGCCGCGCGGCTGCAAGGCCTGGCGGATCATTCCCAGGCATCCATCGACCGCTTCTACGGCCTTGATCGCGGCTTCCAGGCTGCCAGTGTGGCCGACCATGTCGGCGTTGGCGAAATTCATAACCACGGCGTCAAATCCGTCTTTTTCGACCGCCTTTACGACGGTTTCGGCAATTCCCAGAGCGCTCATTTCCGGTTTCAAGTCGTAGGTGGGAACTTTTGGCGATGGAACCAGAATGCGTTCTTCGCCACCATACGGTTTTTCGATGCCGCCATTGAAGAAATACGTGACGTGCGCATATTTTTCGGTTTCCGCGCAGCGCAGATTTTTTAAATTCTGCTCGGCGAATACCTGCGCCAGAATATGCGCGATTTTTTCGGGAGCGATTACGTAGCGCAACCACGACCAAGACTTGTCGTATTGCGTCATGGCCACGTAGAAAAGATTCGACGGGCTTTTTGGATCGGAAAAATCCTTGAAGCCGGGTTCGGCGATGGCGCGCGTCATTTGGCGGGCACGGTCTGCGCGGAAGTTGAAGAAAATCACGGCGTCGTCATCGCGTATCGGGCCGACAGGAGGCGCGGACGGGGAAGCGCCACTCGTGATGACGATGGGTTCGACGAACTCGTCGGTCACGCCGCGCTCGTAACTGCGGCGAATGGCTTCCACGGGGTCTGCCGATTTCGTTGGCGCATCGCCATGGACCACCGCGCGATAGGCGCGTTCGACGCGCTCCCAGCGGTTGTCGCGGTCCATCGCAAAATAACGGCCCGTGAGCGATGCGATCTGCCCGACGCCGATTTCGCGAATTTTCTGCTGCAATTGCTGGATGTATTCGACGCCGCTGTGCGGATGGGTGTCGCGGCCGTCAATGAAGCAGTGAATGAACACGCGCTCGACGTGCTGTTCGCGCGCCATGCGCAGCAGCGCATAGAGATGATTCATGTGCGAGTGCACGCCGCCGTCGCTCAAGAGGCCAAGCAAATGCAGGTTACGCGTGCGTCCGCGGTCCATCGCTTCGAGCAGCAACGGTTGCTTGAAAAATTCGCCGGTGGCGATCATCACGTCGATGCGTGTGATGTCCATGTGGATGATGCGACCCGCGCCCATGTTCATGTGGCCCACTTCGCTGTTGCCCATTTGCCCCTCGGGCAAACCGACAAATGGCCCGGAAGTCTGAATCAGCGTGTTGGGGAAATCTTTCAGCAGCCGGTCGTAATTCGGTTTTCGAGCAAGGGCAATCGCGTTGCCCTTGGTTTCGGCGCGGTAGCCCCATCCATCGAGCACTGTCAAGACAATCGGTTTCGGTCGTTTTGGCATTTGGTATTAAAGAATCCGGGATTATTTTCGCGCGAGCGCGGCGCGGCCCGCAAACTTAGCTGCGGCGCCTAGCTCTTCTTCGATGCGCAGGAGCTGATTGTACTTGGCAATTCGGTCGGTGCGCGAGGCGGAGCCGGTTTTGATCTGGCCCGTGCCCATGGCGACGACGAGGTCGGCGATGAATGTGTCTTCGGTTTCGCCGGAGCGGTGCGAGACGATGGAGGCATAGCCCGCTTTGCGCGCCATTTCGATGGCTTCGATCGTTTCGGTGACAGTGCCGATTTGGTTGAGCTTGATTAAAATTGCGTTGCCGATATGTTCCGAAATGCCGCGCTGCAATCGGACGGTGTTGGTCACGAATAAATCGTCGCCGACGAGCTGCGTCTTGCCCCCCAACTCTGTGGTCATATGTTTCCATCCGGCCCAGTCATCTTCGGCGAGGCCGTCTTCGATCGAGACGACGGGGAACTGGCGGACCCAGTCAGCCCAGAATGCGGTCATCTGCTCGGAGGTACGCGCGGACTTGTCTGATTTTTTGAAAATATATTTGCCGCTGGCCTTGTCGTAAAACTCGCTGGACGCGGGATCGAGCGCGATAGCTACGTGCTCGCCGGGCTTGTAGCCGGCCGCGGTGATGGCCTCAAGCACAACTTCGATTGCTTCGTCATTTGATTTCAGGTTGGGCGCGAAACCGCCTTCGTCGCCAACGGCTGTGGAATAGCCGCGCTTGTGCAGCACCGCCTTCAGGTGATGAAAAACTTCGACGCCCATGCGCAGGGCTTCATCGAATGTTTTCGCGCCGACGGGCATGGCCATGAATTCCTGCAGGTCCACCGAATTATCTGCGTGCGCGCCGCCATTCAAAATATTCATCATCGGCACGGAGAGTGTGTTGCCGGAAGGGTCGCTCGAATAGCGTGCGAGATATTTGTACAGGGGTTGACGGGCCGCTACTGCCGCAGCCCGCGCCGCTGCCATCGAGACGGCGAGAATTGCGTTGGCGCCAAGATTGCCTTTGT
>DATAPT010000004.1:0-1910 GCA_036265065.1 Candidatus Acidiferrales bacterium
CCGAATTTCAAAAAAGGATGGTCCGTGCATAATCTCGGTCAAACCCGCAGCTGCAAGCGACACAATTTTTTTCTTCTGACGCCCGATACATTCGTGCGCACAGTACTGCCCGGTATGAGGGCGTGCTGCGCAATCGTTCACGTTGGCGCGGCGGCGGAAGCAAAATTCGCGCAGTACTCCGCCGAATTCGAATCCGGCGGCGAACTGGGCGGCACGGATTCGCAGCGGTTTATTTATGTGCTGGAGGGAAGTCTCCGACTTGAAGTCGACGGTCGAAAAAGTGAATTGGGTGCGAATGCTTACGCGTATATCCCCGAAGGATCACCGCACCGGGTGATCGCTGCGCGCTCTAGTCGATCCGCGGTCATTGAAAAACCGTACCAACCATTGTCTGCGGTTTCGGCGCCAAAGTTGTTGATTTCCACCGAAGGCCAGATTTCTTCGCATGCTCTGGGCGACGATCCCGGGTTGCAGGTAAAGTTTTTGCTGCCGGACGAGATGGCCTTCGATTTCGCCGTCAATACAATGGTTTATCAACCGGGAGCTGCTCTCAGCATGGTGGAAATGCATGTCATGGAACACGGACTGCTGATGCTGGAAGGCGGGGGAATTTACCGGCTGGATGATTCATGGCATTCCGTAACCGCGGGTGATTTCATCTGGATGGCTCCCTGGTGCCCGCAGTGGTTCGGTGCTATCGGAAAGACGCCGGCAAAATATTTGATCTACAAAGATTGGAACCGCCATCCGCTCGCCGGCGGGCCACATGAATCTCGAGGTTGATAAGCGGCGATTGACGTCGGAGATCGAGGAACTGGCCTTGATTTCCGATGCAGAAGCGCCTGCGGTAACCAGAATTGTTTTCACCCCAACAGATTTAAGAGCGCGAGCCTGGTTCCTGGAGCGCTGTAAAGAAGCGGGCCTCGCGATTCGTCAGGACGCGATCGGAAATATTTTCGCGCGATGGAACGGACAGAACTCCGATGCAGCGGCGGTCGGCACCGGATCGCACATCGATGCAATTCCAAATGCTGGAAAGTATGACGGCGTGGTTGGCGTGCTCGGAGGACTCGAGGCCATCCGCGCCCTGCAGGAAAGCGGGTTCAATCCAAAACGCTCGATTGAGCTGATTCTTTTTACGTCCGAAGAACCGACGCGCTTTGGCATCGGCTGTCTCGGTAGCCGTTTGGTTTCTGGCAGTTTGTCGGCCGATGCAACAAAAAAGCTGACGGACAAAGACGGTGCGTCCATTGAGCAAGTCCGGCGCACCGCTGGATTCCACGGAGAACTCGAAACCGTAAAGTTATCTCCTGGACATTACACGGCGTTTGTTGAATTGCACATCGAACAAGGACCGTTGCTGGAACAGAAAAATATCCCACTCGGGATCGTCAGCAAAATTGCCGCGCCATCCAGCTTTCGAATTCTTATTGAAGGTGCGGGCGGGCACGCCGGTGGAGTGCTGATGCCCGACCGCCACGACGCGCTTTGCGCGGCCGCGGAATTAATTCTTGCGATTGAACACCAGGCCAAAACGAGCGGATCCACGGACACAGTGGCGACCGTAGGAATTTGCGAAGTGTTTCCCGGCGCGGTCAACAGCATTCCCAGCCGCATGCATCTCAGCCTCGATATTCGTGATACGGATTTGCAGCGACGCGATTCCCAAATCGCCGCTGTGGAAGCGTCGAGTCAGGCCATCGCGACGAAACGCGGCGTCACCATTCAACAGGAATTGGTGAACGCGGACGCGCCCGGAGATTGCTCGGCTAATATTGTCGAAACGCTTTCTGAGTCGTGCAAAAAACACCGGCTGAGTTTTTTGCCTATGGTTAGCCGGGCTTATCACGATTCGCTGTTTATGTCGCGCATTGCCCCTGTGGGAATGTTATTCATTCCTTGCCGCAACG
>DATAPT010000005.1:0-7051 GCA_036265065.1 Candidatus Acidiferrales bacterium
TCCTTGATCGCAGCTTCCGTCGTAATCCCGCCAATTTCGGCGTTGGTTAAATTCACGGTGGGAGCCTCGGTGCTGACTTCAATCGTTTCGGTTTCCTGCCCGACTCGCATGATCATGTTTAATGTCTGCGCGCCGCCGACGGTCATTGTGATGTTGGACTGCACAGTTTTTTGAAATCCGGGAGACGTAAGCGTTACGGTGTAAATCCCAGGCGTAAGATTTGGTGCGGTGTAAACTCCATCGGAAGTTGTGGTTACTGCGTGTGTCTCTCCTGTCGCATTATCCCTAATTTCAACTGCTGCGTTCGGGACAGCTCCTCCCGTTTGATCCGTAACCGTGCCTGACAAAGTTCCGCCAACTACCTGAGCATCTACACGCACCCACGTTCCGAGCCCCAATATCAACGCTATGATAGCCAAAACACAAATCGACGAGCTACTCCCTGCTTTCTTTATCATGACTCTCCTTATGATGAATAGCCAAGCCGGACGTCTGAGAAACTTCCATGCATCCTTCGCACGATTATCAGCAGCTGTGGAAAAAAATGTTCATTCAATAGATACCAGTACGCATCCCGATCAACGTGGCGGTAACAGCGCAGTTGGTAAAGCGGTGTGGCCCGGTTAGTTTCTTGCCTATCTCCTTGAGTAAAGGGGTCCGACTTTCTCTTATCGACTTACAGTGGGCTTCGAGCTAGATCTAAGCTTGCGATCTGACTAGTTCGCCTCCGAAATGTCGCGAGGAGCTTAGGTGAGCATCCTCATTCCGTCCAATTCATTCTTTCAATCCTCGCAATCAGAAATGCGATCAGGCTTAAAGTCACTGATGTTGACACAATTTAGGATTTTTATATTCCGTTGGCGGATACGAAAACAATTGAGTCCTGCTTGTGCGAAATACTACAAATTGTCGAAGTGAGTTAGCGATCATTGCAAACTATTAGAAAAGCTGTGATGGTTGGCAACCTCGCGACCCAATACACCAACCGCGGCGTGTGTTGTTCGCCGATTTCTAACAACCGGCACCACCGCGTTCTCAATTTACAGGCGAAGAATTACAGGTGAAGTTTTTGCCAGATTCCGGAGAAAACTCTCTAAGTGATTGAAAGTAATGGTAGGCCCGTGCGGACTCGAACCGCAGACCTCTACCGTGTCAAGGTAGCGCTCTAACCAACTGAGCTACGGGCCTAATGAAGAAATCGACCGCGATGATTTTAACATCTGGGGGCGAATGCGCCTAGCGGGGGATCACTTTAATTTTTAAGGTCTGGCTGGCGGCTTTTCCGCGAGCAACCCCGCTGGCCCTCTGCTCGCTTTTTACTTCTTGACAAATTCAAACAACTGTTTTAAACATATGTTTGTTATGCTGCGCACTTCCTCTATCCGGAAAGCTTCCCTTCCCCGCAAGCGGACTGTGAAAAAAGCTTCCGAGCTTACGCGGGACAAACTCATTGACGCCGCAGGGCATGTTTTTGCCGAGCGCGGGTATCGCGCCGCCACGATTCGGGAAATTTGCCGGCGCGCGGGAGCCAATGTAGCCGCGGTGAATTACACGTTTGGCGACAAGATGGGGTTGTACACGGAGGTGTTGCGTCATTCCGTGCGCGCCGCCAAAACGGCGGTGATGAACGCCGCGCTCGATGCCAGCCTGTCGCCCGAAGAAACGATTCGCGGAGTGATCCGCGCGCGGTTGATGAGCATGTGCCAGGAAGCCCGGCCGGACTGGCATATTCGCCTTGTGATGCATGAATTTTCGCAGCCAACGGGCGCGATGGAGCGCGTGGTGGACGGAGGCATGCGCCCGATTTACGACCGCATGAGAAAAGCCGTCGGACAAATTCTCGGTTTACCCGCGGATCATGAGACGACGCGACTTTCCGTGAACAGCATAGTGGGACAAATCCTGTTCTACACATTTTCGCGCCCTGTGCTTGCGCATTTGCAGCCGGAATTAAAACTCACGCCCAGCCAACTGGAACGCATCGCGGTGCACATTGCGGATTTTTCTCTCGCCTACCTGAAGAAAGTGGGGCACGGCAAAAACCATGGATGAAACAAAAAATATTACGATGACTCAACCGCCGCCGAATTCGGAACAGCGCACACCTCCGCCTTCGCCGCAACCCGGAGCGCCACCGGAAGAACAGAAATCGCCACGCTCTCGCATGGCCCGGATTTTAATTATCGTTGGTGTAATCGTCGCCGCCGCTTTGATCTGGAAGATTTTTTTCGCGACTCCAAATCTTCCAGCGAGCATCGTCGCGCTCAGCGGGCGCATTGAAGGCGATGATTCGGCCATATCGCCAAAAACGAACGGAAAAATTCTCGAGATTACTGTTCGTGAAGGAGACACGGTAACCGCGGGCCAGGTGATCGCGCGGCTCGACGATGCTCAAGTTCGGGCGAAAGAGGAACAGGCGAAAGCTGCGCTTATGGATTCGCAGGCCAAACTGCAGGGGGCCCGCGATCAAATCGCCGTGCTGCAGGATCAGTTACAGCAGAATCAATTGCAAACCGGCCAATCGACCATGGATGCGCAAGGCCGTGTCCGGCAGGCGCAAGCGGACTTAACCGCTGCGGAAGCGGATCTTGTGCAACAACAAGCAGCGTTGCGTCTCGCGGAATTTAATCGCGACGCATACGCGCGCCTCAGCAAGACCGGCGCAGCGTCACAACTGCAGGGATTGCAGGCAGAAGTTCAGGCCGATCAACAGGCAGCGGTGGTGGCTGCTTCCCAGCGCAAAGTGGAATCGGCGCGCGGAGCGTTGACCACGGCGCAGGCAAATTTGGATACCCCCAACATTCGGAGAGCGCAGGTCTCCGGCACGCAGGCGCAAATCGCGCAGCAGCAGTCCACCATCGCCGGTGCAAAGGCGGAGGAGGCCCAGGCGCAGGCTACGCTCGCACAGGCGCAAGCTGATCGCAGCGATTTAACGGTGGTTGCGCCATTTTCCGGAACAGTGCTCACACGTGCCGCGGAGCCCGGCGAAGTGGTGCAGGCGGGCACAGCCATTGTTACTTTACTCGATCTTTCCAAAGTTTATTTGCGCGGATTCGTTCCGGAAGGCGAAATCGGTAAAGTAAAAGTTGGTCAGCCTGCGCATGTGTTTCTCGATTCCAGCGCCAATCAACCTCTCGATGGCTATGTTCTGCGCATCGATCCGCAGGCAACGTTCACTCCTGAAAATACGTATTTTCGCGATGATCGCGTGAAGCAAGTGGTCGGCGTTAAAGTGCAGCTGACGCAAGGAATCGGATTCGCAAAGCCTGGCATGCCTGCGGACGGCGAAATTCTGACCAGCGGCAATGCATGGCCGCCACACAAACGAGCAGGGCAATGAGCACGGCCGCCGCACATCCAGAAAATTCGCCTGCGCGCACGGGAGCAGCTTCCGGCGTTGCCATCGATATCCGCGATCTGAAAAAGCACTATGGCGCGCTGGAAGCGGTTCGCGGAATTTCTTTCGATGTGAAACGCGGCGAAATTTTTGGACTGATCGGCGCAGACGGCGCCGGAAAAACCACGACATTTCAAATTCTCGCCGGCGTGATGGAAGCCAGCGGCGGTTCGGTCGAAATTTTTGGCAAACCAGCGCGGGAAGCGCGCTCACGAACCGGATACCTCACGCAAACATTCAGCTTGTACCCGGACCTGACAGTTTTGGAAAACATCCGCTATATCGGAGATCTGCGACATGTGCCGCCTGAAGAAATTGGCGAGCGCGGCGGCCGCTATTTGAAAATGTTCGATATGGACCGCTTCTCCCAAAGGCTCGCGGCGCAATTGAGCGGGGGCATGAAGCAAAAATTGGCGTTGGTCTGCGCGCTCGTATCCGAGCCGGATGTTTTGCTGTTGGACGAGCCGACGACAGGAGTCGATCCCGTATCCCGGCGCGAATTTTGGGACACTCTCGCGCATCTTGCGAGACAGGGGCTCACGGTGCTCGTGGCCACTCCTTACCTGGACGAAGCGGAGCGCTGCAATCGCATCGCCCTGATTCACCTCGGCGAAATTCAGCAAGTCGGAACGCCGGATGAATTTCGCGAGAGCCTGCACGCAAAGCGCCTCGAACTGCGCTCGCCGGATCTTCGCAATGCGCTTTTGGCCATGCAGAAAGTTTCCGAACGCGAGGGCGCGATTTTTGACGTGCAGCGCTTTGGAGATCGGCTGGACTTGCTCTCGCATTCGCCTGATGCCGCCAGAAAACAAATTGAAGAAACAATGCGCGGCGAAGGAATCGCGATCGATAGTGTAAGAGTAGATGAGCCCACGCTTGAAAATACGTTTGTCGCGACGCTACGTTCCCTCGGTGGAGAAATGCACGACATTCCCTTCCCTGCGCGCCACGATCACAAAGCAAAGCGCGGCCAGATTGCGATTGGCGCGGAGCACATTACGAAGCAGTTTGGGTCTTTCACTGCCGTGCATGACGTAAGCCTGCAAGTGCGCTACGGAGAAATTTACGGACTGCTCGGAGCGAACGGCGCGGGAAAAACAACCACAATCAAAATGTTGTGCGGTTTGCTCGATGCCTCGACAGGAAGTATGCAGCTTGCGGGCGAGCGCGAAGCATTTCGCTCGACAGACATTCGCCAGCAAATTGGATATATGTCGCAAAAGTTTTCTCTCTACGACGATCTCTCGATTGGAGAAAACCTTGATTTTTTCGGTGGCGTGTATGGCGTCCCTTCCGAAGAATTAAAAGAAAAAGAACGCTGGGTGATGGATTTTTCGGGATTGCAAGGCAAGGAGCAACTGATTACGGGAAGTTTGCCAGGAGGCTGGAAACAACGGGTTGCGTTCGGCAGCGCCATCATGCACGAACCGGGAATTGTTTTTCTGGATGAGCCAACCTCGGGCGTCGATCCGCTGGCGCGTCGCGCATTTTGGATGACGATCAATCATCTGGCCGACGCGGGAACGGCTGTTCTCGTAACCACGCACTATCTGGAAGAAGCGGAACAGTGCAACCGCCTGGGCTTTATGGTGGCCGGCGAGCTGCTCGTGGAAGGTTCACCTAGCGAAATCAAAGCACAGCAAAAAGGCCACCTGCTGGAATTCCGAGTGGACCAACCGCAGCGCGCGGCCGATTTATTGAAAAGCGAAACGCAGCACTGGCGCGTGGCGCTGTTCGGCAACCGCCTTCACATCATTACGGACAACGATGTGGAAACTGGAATTCGCGAAAACAAGGATCGGTTGGAGGCGGGAGGAATTCGCGTCATCGACGCGCGTGAAGGCCGCTTCTCGCTGGAAGATGTTTTTATCAGCGTTGTGGAGAAGGCTCGCGAGCACGGCAAGATTGGCGCAGAAGAATAAAGGAAACAAATCATGCGGCGAATTTTTGCGCAGGCACGAAAGGAATTAATTCAGCTTTTGCGAGACCGCCTCGCGGTAGCGCTGGCGCTGCTGCTTCCCGTGGTTCTGCTGCTGTTGCAGACTACAGCCATTTCGTTGACCGTAAAAGATCTTCCCATCATTGTGCAGAACCTCGATCAATCGCAGGCTTCGCAAAAATTGGTCGACGCTTTTCGACAGTCGCTGAGTTTTCACGTGACTTCATGGCCCGCGGACAAACAGCCGGAAGAAGCTTTCACTTCTAATAAAGCGCGCGGCGCATTAATTATTCCTGAAGACTACGGGCGCGAGATGGCTCGTGGCGAAAATGCGACCGTGCAGATCTTGGTGGACGCCTCGGACGAGAACACGGCGCAAATCATTTCTGGCGATGCCGCGCAAATTGTTCGAGCCTACAACTCGGAAAACGCGGGTGCGAGGCAAGTCCAGCCTGTGAATGCCGCGATTCGCTTGTGGTACAACCCCAGCCGTTCTTCTCAGAAATTCTACGGTCCCGGAATCTACGTGCTGGCCATGTCTCTTTTTCCGCCGCTGCTGGCAACGCTGGCCATGTCCAAAGAAGGCGAGCAAAAAACAATTCTGCAGGTGTACGTGTCGAATATTTCCGCTCATGAATTCCTGCTCGGGAAAATTGCCGCGTTCATGATCGTGGCCACGGCGGAGGCAATCGTATTGATGATGCTTTTATTCATGGGATTCGGCCTTCGTTTTGCCGGAGATCCGACGCCTTTTCTTGTGGCCACGGTTCTCTACATGTTTACGGTGACGACTTTCGGAAACATGCTGGGCGCGGCGATTCCCAGCCAGGTAGCTGCGATGCAAGCGGTCGCGCTTACGGGATTTTTGCTTGTATACATGCTCTCCGGCTTGCTCTTCCCCGTCGAAAATATTCCGGCCGGCCTTCGCTGGATATCCAATTTCGTTTGGGGCCGTTACTACATTGAAATCGTGCGTGACGCATTGCTCGCGGGCGGAGGCTGGACTTCGGTCTGGCCGAAAGTTCTGGCGATCGCAGCGATTGGCTCCATTTTTTACACCATCGCGTGGCGCAACATGCGGCGCATGCAGTTGAAGGATTAAGCCATGAATAAAATTCGAGCATTTTTCGGCTATCGCATGCGGGCGCTGATCCGCAAGGAATTTCGCCAGATTTTGCGCGACCGGCGCCTGGCCATTTCTTTGATTCTTCCTCCAACGTTGCAATTGCTAGTGTTTGGATTTGCGCTGAACGCAACGGTCAGCAATCTGCGCATGGGCGTCGTCGACGATAGCAGAACGCCGGAGAGCCGCGAACTCGTGGCGGTGATGACGGAGAGCAAAAGTTTCAGGGGCGCGGGAACTTATTTCGACATCAAGGAAATGACCAAACAAATTGCCAATGGGAACCTGGATGCCGGGCTCGTAATTCCCTACGATTATGCGCGCGATTTACAGCGCGGCCAGCCCGCAACGGTGCAAGTCCTGCTGAACGCAATGAATTCCAACACCGCCACGATTGGCCAGGGATACGCGCAAGGAGTGATCGCGTCCTACAACCAGACGCTCGCGGGCGAAGGAATCCACACAAAATATCAGCAAATTGCAGCGCCGGATGTAAGCCATCTCGGAACGGTCTTAATTCACTCGGCATATCTGTATAACCCGGGACTTCAGCCCACTTGGTTTATCGTGACCGGAATTTTAGGCGTGCTGC
>DATAPT010000006.1:0-5340 GCA_036265065.1 Candidatus Acidiferrales bacterium
GAAGAAAAGCAGATCCCTCGCTTCGCTCGGGATGACAGAGTATTGGGTTTTTCCGCGGCATGTTCAGCCGCAACCCACAATGAACGATTGAATAGCATTCGTGAGATTACCTCCCGTAATTTTTCTCTCTTAAAATTTTCCTAAAATTTCTTTGGAAATATTTTCGCATTTATTTTTAATGGCGCGAATACAATCGAAGCGGTTCAATTGCTGCCGGATTGTTTATGGGAGACATCTCCGCACAGCTGGGGAAAAATTTTAATCCATCATTTTTACGGTGTTGAAATCCTGCGCATAACTCTGTGCCGAACCTGTGCAACGATGAATGGTGCTGAGGAAAATTCTAGTCGCATCGGTGGATATCGAGCGATGAGCGCCTGTTTATCCGACCTATCCTCATTTTTCGTAATTACTATTGCACAGGCGAAACGCATCCCTGCCTTGCGATTCTCTCGATTTCCTCATTTCCACAGCAACGACTACTACTACGGTCTTTATCCATACTTTAAAACAGGGTAGAGTAGCCCTTCGCAGTAATAGTCTTGTTTGTGTCTTCCGGCGGAGGAAATCCATCGATGGAATTCAGCGTGAAGAAGTTTGACCTGCTCCAGGAACTCAGCCTCACGCAGGGAGTTGTCGAGCGGAAAACTACGATTCCGATTCTCGGCAATATTCTGTGTGAGGCCTCCGGGAACCAAATCACTCTGACGGCCACTGACCTCGAGCTCTCCATCCGCACCACGTGCGAAGCCAAAGTAAAAAAAGAGGGCGCCGGAACCATCCCCGCGAAAAAACTTCTGGAGCTCGTGCGCCTCTTGCCCGAGGGCGAAATTCGTTTCAAGCTGCTGGAAAATCATTGGGTGCAGATTCTTGCCGATCGCAAGACCTACAAGATGGTCGGAATGGCCAAGGATAATTTTCCGGCGATCCCGGTGTTCCCGCACACGGTTGCAAAAATTCCCGCCAAAATTTTGTCGTCGCTAATCGCGCGAACAGCATTTGCGATTTCGAACGAAGAGTCGCGTTACACGTTAAACGGCGCGCTCCTCCTTTTGAAGCCCGAGATGGTCACCATGGTGGCCACGGACGGCCACCGCTTGGCCGTAGCCGAGATCGACCACAAATTTGAGGGTTTGACCCGGGAAGTCCGCCCTCTCGTCCCCAAGAAGGCCCTGGCGGAAGTTCAGCGCCTGGCCAGCGAAGCCGGCGAGGATGCCGAAATCGAATTCGCGCTCGACGAGAGCCACCTGTTTTTCCGTGCCGGCGAACGTCTCCTGATTTCCCGCATGCTCACCGGACAATTCCCGAACTACGAAGCCGTCTTGCCGCGCGACAATAATCGCAAAGTGGTGATCGAGCGCGGAGAATTGAGCGATGCCGTGAAGCGCGTCGCCCAACTTGCCGACACACGCTCGCATGCCGTGAAGCTTTCCGTTTCCAAAGAAGGCGTCGAAATTTCCGCCTCCAGCCCCGAATACGGCGAAGCCAAGGAAACCATCGAAAAAGAATTTGCCGGCGAGCCGCTCTCGATCGGTTTCAACGCGCAATACATGATCGATTTCCTGGCCGCCGCCCCCGAAGGCCCCATCAGCCTCGAATTAAAAGATGAGCAATCCGCCGGACAAATGCGCCCGCTAGCCGATGAAGCGTACCGGTATCGGTACGTGATTATGCCGATGCGGATTTGACAAATTTTATTTTCACAACTTCGTTTGGTCGGATTCGGTATTTTGAGAGGTCAATGGCAGTTTGTAGCTCGCCTCAAACCTGCTGAGTAGAGTTTTAATCTCTATCTCCGCAAAATTCTGACAGTCAGAGTAAAGCTTGGCTAATAAATTCGGAAGTGTGAGTGAGATTGACGGAAGTACACGCTCGAATTCTGGAAAACCATTTCGAAACGAACGAACTGATTGCAAGTTTTCTTCTAGGCGCATCTTTCGTTCCGTGGGATCCCGCCAGACACTTTCCCAGTATTTGCATGTGAGACATGTCTTGAGGCACGTTACTCCATTGTGAGATAGGAATGATTCCCACCCAGTTGAAGCTAGTGAAAGGACTTTTTGAGAATCGTCTCGACGTTTTTCACTATTGCATTTTTTGCATGCCACTAAGACATTACCGGGAACGTGCAAACCTGCACGCAAACGATTCATTCCATCTAGATGCTCAATGACGGGTATCGTTAAAGCGAGATCGCAAGAGCAGTATGGACATCGGTTGTTGAACAAAATTCGAACCGCCTGCCCATACTCATGGCTGTCTACTCGAACCGGCCAGTCCTGGCTGATCTTCCGACTCAATTCATGAAGAAACATGCTTACGAGTTTATTGGCTACATCCGATTTAGCTCGTCGTGTTGCGGTGCGCAATTGGGAAGTCGGGTCTGTCATGATTTTTCAATCCCAAGCAGCCAATTAGCACCAACCCCCAATACATGTGCTATTGCCTTCAGTTCGTAATCAAAAACGTGGCGGTGATTAATTTCAATTTTTGCGATTGCGGCTCTATCTAGCTGAATCCCTAACTGCGCTAGCTTTCCAGAAAGCGCATCCTGAGTTAGTGCTGGCTTGCACCTTTGGCGCGCTTCGGCAACACGCCTCCCGATGATGTTCTTGCCCAACTGTTTCTTGATCACTTGGAGAGAGTACCTTTTGCAAATGGCGATAATGTTCTAAACTAGAACAATGGAGGTAGAGGTACATCGATCAGGAATTCCAACCTCTAAAGATAATTAAAACTTGAAGACGAAAAAAACACAGTCGAACAAGGTGAGTGCGCGGCCATCACACTCAAATCTGCCATGGCCGGGGCTTAAGGCTAAGGACAGAATCAGCCGGGTAGTAACGCGTGTCGTGAAGAACGCCCAGATCGCAAGGGAACGTGATGAGTGGGCTCGTGATCAGATCGCGCGAATCTTGGATATCTTGCCGCCGCGCTACTCCGCGAGATTAATTATTCGTGAATTACGCCGGTGGCAGAAATCAAGGCTTTCTTCCAAGAAAGCTCATACTTCAACGTAATGGAATCCGATGAAATCGAACAATCGGAGTCAAAGAATCTCCCCAAATCCCATATCGATTCATAGATAATTGGCGCTCCGAGTCGAGAATGTTTCCAGTTGTAAACCGCCATCGTTGAGCCATTAACCTCAAAATGTAAACAATTGAATATAAAAGGGTTGTTGGGCAAGTTTCAATCCCCTAAGACTTGAGAAAAAGCGTCAAACAGGGTAGAATTACTGTGGTCAGAAACACAACTGGTTTCCTCCAGTACGGCACGTCGGCCAGGCTGGCAGCGCCCCTGATTTGCATGCCCGCGCCAGAGCCCTTCTCCGAGAAACAGCGGATCAGGGCAAGCATGCACCTTTACCGCAACTCGCGGTTCAGGGGGAATGGGACGCTTACGAGCCTGGAGGAAAGAAGTCTTCGCCGCGTCCGCTTCCACTTAAATGGAATCCGGGCGGGATGGAGCAGGAACCCTTCGAGCTCCGGCAATTTGAATTTGCCGAGGGCCACAGGGTCAGGTGGCGGTCGATACGATTGTCGCGGGCGTTTTTCAAAAATTTTGCTCGCCATCGAAAATACCAGCGCGCCTTTCCCCGTAAATTCGCAGGAGCATGCAAACTATGGCTGAAAAAGCAGCAGCAATGGGCAATGAACCGGAACACCGCTACGATGCAGGGTCGATTAAAGTTTTGGCCGGGCTTGAGGCTGTGCGCAAACGTCCCGCCATGTACATCGGCTCGACGGGCGAGCAGGGCCTGCATCACCTCGTTTGGGAAGTGGTGGACAATTCCGTTGATGAAGCCCTTGCTGGATATTGCGACGAAATTAATGTGGTGGTGCATGAGGACAACAGCGTCACGGTGACGGACAATGGCCGCGGCATTCCCGTCGACATGCACGCGACGGAAAAAAAGGCTGCCGCGGAAGTCGTGATGACCGTGTTGCACGCCGGCGGAAAATTCGACAGCGACACCTACAAAGTTTCAGGCGGACTGCACGGCGTCGGCGTATCCGTGGTGAACGCGCTCTCCGATTGGCTGGAGCTGGAAATCTGGCGCGAAGGTGAAGTGTGGGAGCAGACCTACAACGAAGGCAAGCCCAAGGGAAAGCTGAAGAGCACCGGGAAAACGCGCAAAACCGGCACAAAAATTACGTTTCATCCGGACCCCACAATTTTTGCGGATCACAAATATGGTTATGACATTCTGGCGCAGCGCTTGCGCGAACTCGCGTTCCTGAATAAAGGCCTGAAAATCACGCTGACTGATGAGCGCTCCGACAAATCCGTGGAATTCCGTTTCTCCGGCGGCATCGCGGAATTCGTCAAGCACCTCAATAAAGGCAAGCAGGTGCTGCATGATTCTCCCGTATACATGGAAGGCAAGAAAGACACCGTCGAAATCGAAATCGCGCTGCAATACAATGACAGCTACACCGAAAATATTTATGCGTTCGCGAACACCATCAACACGGTGGACGGCGGCACGCACCTTTCCGGCTTCCGCTCGGCACTGACGCGCACCATCAACAATTTCGCCTCCGCCACCAACATGCTGAAAGAGCAGAAGGACGAAGTCACGATCACGGGCGATGACGTCCGCGAAGGACTTGTGGCCGTGGTTTCCGTGAAATTGCCGCAGCCTCAATTCGAGGGCCAGACCAAAGGAAAACTGAACAGCGACATCAAAGGTCCGGTCGAGCAGTTGATCAACGAACGCCTCGGCGATTATTTCGACAAGCACACAACAGTGGCACGGCGAATTGTAGGAAAGTGCATTGACGCGGCCCGCGCGCGCGAAGCGGCCCGCAAAGCCCGTGAATTGACACGACGCAAATCCGCCATGGATTCGGGCGGCCTGCCGGGAAAGCTCGCCGATTGCCAGGAGCGCGATCCGGCGCGCTGCGAATTGTTTGTGGTTGAGGGAGAGTCCGCAGGCGGCTCGGCCAAAGGCGGGCGCGATCGCAAGTATCAGGCGATCCTGCCGCTTAAAGGAAAAATTCTTAACGTCGAAAAAGCGCGCTACGACAAAATGCTGGGCCACGAGGAAATTCGCGCCATCATCACGGCGCTTGGCGCAGGCATCGGCAAGGACGACTTCGATATCACCAAGCTGCGCTATCACAAAATCATCCTCATGACCGACGCGGACGTTGACGGCAGCCACATTCGCACGCTGCTGCTCACTTTTTTCTTCCGCCACATGAAGGAGCTGCTCGAGCGTGGGCACGTCTACATCGCGCAGCCTCCTCTCTATCGCGTGAAGCGCGGGAAAACAGAGCGCTACATCCGCGATGAGAGCGATTTCGCGCATGAGCTGATGAAGCGCGCTACGGA
>DATAPT010000007.1:0-4948 GCA_036265065.1 Candidatus Acidiferrales bacterium
CGGGATGGCAACTTCCATCACGCGCTTCGGCGTACGCAGGATCTGGCGCAGGCCCGGATCGAGTTTCAAATATTCTGCGGCCATATCGAATTGAATCTGCGCGATGCGAAATGGATTCAATTCTTCACGCGGAGCCATGCGCGGCAGGATAGGCTGAGGCTGAGGGACGGCTTTCACGACCGTGGCCATGGACGATTCTCTCCTTGAGTATTGCGACTATGCACTCGCCGCGCGCTTGTCATTCGATTGATACCGCTCGCGACATTCGGCAGAACAGAAGTGCAACACCTGGCCCGATTGCTCCAAGGGGAATGAAATTTCGGGTGAGACATAAGTGCCGCAATTCGGATCGCGTTGCAGCGCCACCGGGGTCAGCGTCTCATTCGGCTGAGGCATGGGCGGAGCACCCGAAGTTCCCAGCGCCTTGGCCAGCAGCTTGCGCATCATCCACGCCAGCCCTCGACTTACCCATCGATCGATTTGCTGTTGTAAACTCACCCGCTCGACGCTTCCTAGCGGCCATCATGCCTCGGCTTGCCGCTCTGTGCTCCTCGTTCCCCAAGCATGGGAAGAGGCAGGCGGGCCGAAGCCGTTAGATAATTACCCCATGCGCAGAATGGTCGACAAAGGTCCGCGCAATAGGTGGAGTGTAGTCAACACAGAAAAGCGGTGTCAACCAAAGAACCCGGTTATTTTGCAGGTAGATACCTTGGAAACACTGTACTTACCTCAAATAAAGAGCCAAAAATCATGCAATCATCTCATAATAAATGACTTATTTTATAGTTAGGTTATTTCGGAACGAAGGGGCAGAAAATCGAGTTTTCCGTCAAAAGGCCCTTGAACCAGGATTAAGATTTCGCCGGTATACGATCTGTCCCCAGATAGGGCCGCAGCGCTTCCGGGATTAGCACGGAACCATCCGCCTGCTGATAATTTTCCATGATCGCAAGCCAGGTGCGCCCTACCGCCAGACCGGAACCGTTCAGTGTGTGTACGAATTCGCTTTTGCCGCCCTTAGGCTTGAACCGAATGCCGGAGCGGCGCGCCTGAAACGCTTCGGTGTTGGAGCAGGAAGAAATTTCCATGAACTCGTTAGCCGAGGGCAGCCACACCTCGATGTCATATGTTTTGGAAGAGGCAAAACCCATGTCGCCCGTGCAGAGGCCCATGACGCGGTAGTGCAAGCCGAGCTTTTGAAGAATCTGTTCGGCGTTGGAGACGAGCGATTCGAGTTCGTCGTAACTCTGTTCGGGGCGAGTGAATTTAAACATTTCCACTTTTTGGAATTGATGCTGCCGCTTTAAGCCGCGCGTATCTTTGCCGGCCGCGCCAGCCTCGGAACGGAAGCATGCGGTCCACGCGCAGAGTTTGATGGGCAACTGGTCGGCGTCAAGCGTTTCGTCACGGTAAAAACTGGTGAGTTCCACTTCGGACGTCGGCGTGAGCCATAGATCCGTGCCTTCGAGATGGAACATGTCGGCCGCAAATTTGGGAAGCTGGCCCACGCCGGTTAACGCGGCAGTGTTCACGATGAATGGCGGGAGCACTTCGGTGTAACCGTTCGCTGCGTGGGTGTCCAGGAAGAATGCGGCTAATGCGCGTTCGAGACGCGCGCCCAGGCCCAGGTAGATTGCAAAACGCGCGCCGGCCATTTTGGTGGCGCGCTGAAAATCGAGGATGCCTGCGTTTTCGGCGATTTCCCAGTGCGGGCGCGGCTTGAAGTCGAATTTTGGAGTGGCGCCCCAGCGGCGCGCCTCGACATTAGCGGAGGCATCGTGTCCAACCGGAACGGAGATGTGCGGACGATTGGGCACCGTCAACATGAAATCAGAAAGCTTGGCTTCAAGTTCGGTGATGCGCTCGTCGGCCAGTTTAATGTCTTCAGAGACTTGTTTCATCTCGGCCAAGAGCGCGGAGACATCTTCTCCGGACTTTTTCATGCGCGGGATTTCTTCGCTTGCTTTATTGCGCCTGGCTTTAAGGCCTTCGGCGAAGGTGATGCGTTCGCGGCGCTCCTGGTCGATGACGCGAAAATGTTCAAAGTCGATTTTGACGCCGCGATCGGCGGCCATTTTTTCAAATTCTTCGATGTGCTCGCGAAAATATCCAAGTTCATGCATCGCAATAGAATACATGAAGAGAGTTGAGAGTTAACAGTTCAGAGTTGAGAGTTAACAGTTCAGAGTTGAGAGTCGGGAGTTAAGAGTCAGGGATCTTAAGGAAATGAATTAATGCGGACTTAAACTCAGAATGAGGTGAGGAGCAAAAGCCCTTATTTTTGAGCCCACTGAATGTTGGCGGCCGAACAGGCTGCGGAAAATGTACTTTTTGTCATCCCGAGCAAAGCGAGGGATCTGCTTTTCTTCTCGACTGCCAAGAAACAGCAGATTCCTCGGGCAAACACCGCCCTTCGGAATGACAGCGTGCCAGTTTTTCCGCCACCTGTGAAGCCGCGACCCACAAGAAACAATTACGAGACAACTTCTGGCGTTCTAATGACTCTTAACTCTGAACTGTTAACTCTTAACTTCGCGGGCTATACGGGCGCATTTTGGCCCGGCGCCGGCCGTGCTAGCATAAATTGGAGTCCAACCATGACTGATCTGGTCCAGACCGAGGCTTCCTTTGCAAAACCTGCGCGGCGCACGCCTGCTGACTTCACTTTTATTCGATTAAAAATAGAAGGCGCTGTTGCGCGACTCACGTTGCAACGCCCGGAACACAATTTATTGAATGAACAGATGCTGCGCGAATTGGCGGACGGCATAGGGTTGATTGCCGAAAATGGCGCGTTGAAGATGATCATCCTGGACGCGGCGGGGAAACTTTTTTGTGCCGGCGTGGATATCGGGGAGTACACGGCGGAGCGCGCATTTTCGATGTTGGACGCTTTTCATGCTGCGTGCATCGCCATGGTGGAAGCGCCACAGCCTGTGCTCGTGATTGTGGATGGCGCGGCGATCGGCGGGGGCGCGGAGCTTGTGGCGTACGGAGATTTGGTGGTGGCCACGCCGCGCGCGCGATTTGCGCTGCCGGAAATAACGATTGGCATGTTTCCTCCGTTGGCTTCGACCATGTTTCCCCATATTGTGGGGCCAAAGCGGGCGCTGGAACTGGTGCTGACGGGAGAAGCCATTTCCGCGGAACGTGCACGCGATCTGGGTTTAGTGAATCGACTGGTTCCCGAAGCGCAGCTGCAAACTGCTGTAAATGAATTGATTGGAAAGATTACGGCGCAATCCGGCGCCGTGCTGGGAATGGCCAAGCGAGCGGTTGTCGGCGGAATGGGAATGTCCCTGCGAGACTCGCTGCAAAACTCGATGAAGATTTTCCTGAACGAATTGTACCGGCTGGAAGATTCGCAGGAAGGATTACGCGCACTGCTTGAAAAACGCAAGCCACAGTGGAAGAATCGTTAGGTACACTGAACGCGTCTCCCCGCCGCGCGGGAGATAGGTATGAACGATCCACTAAACACGCCCGATCCAGATCTCAATACAGAACCCGATGATGCTGGAGTGCTGCCTGAAGCGAGGCCGCCCGCTGAACCTGTTCTCGATTTGACTCCCGCGCCGGCGCCACAACAGGAAGCGTTGCCAGATAGACGCGCGGAAGTCATTGCCCTGTACGCGGAAGTGGCGGAACGAAAACGCGGGTTTCGCAATAATTTATTCGTGCTGCTTGGGCTTACGCTGACTGCTTTTATTTTGTCCGCATGGATTCTGGTGCGCGTCGAGTCGCCATTCGGCATGTTTTCCACCGGGCCGCAGGAGGTGGTTCGCGCACAACTTCGGGCACTCGACCACGGAGAATTGCGCCCGGCATACGACATGTTTTCGCCGCGCTACCGCGGGCAAGTTTCCTTCGATACCTGGCATCAATTGTTTATAACGCACTGGCGGATGTTTCATGCGGACGTTGTGCGGTCGGAAACTCCAGCGCAAAGCGGCGGGGGCGTGATGCTGGAAATTTATCTGCATGGAGCGGATGACAAGGATTACCGCGCGCGCTTTACATTGATCCGCACCGATGGGCGCTGGTGGATCGATGATGTCCATTGGGAGCAGGAGCCGGACGAACGCGAATTGAACCGCACTTGAATTTTCTTGCGTTCGTTTCGGATCATGCTGCGAGGATCGCCACGGCCGATCAGGTCAAATAGACCTGGCCTACCAGAGTTGCCACCAGGATCGACGCAAAAAGGAATAGGACGGCCGCCACCAGCAGGCGCGCTTCGCTGCGCTGCATGGAAATTTTCCCAGTGGAAAACTTTTTTGTTCGCACCGCTAAAATTCCGTGCAAGCCAATAAGAAGCAACACAAAAGTAAGCTTAATATGCAGCCATGGCGCGTGCATATAGTAGGAGGCGTTTGTCGAGATCAATCCCAGTCCCGCGAGAATGGTGAGCAGCGCGCCGGGATCCGCGAGGCCTCGCAAGTAGATGCGTTCAAGGCGCGATAGGGATTGCTTCGCGTCCTCCGATGTCTCCTGCGTATGGCGAGTGAGCGCCATGGATGTTACGAGCAAACCGCCTATCCAAAACACTAAACCAAAAATATGTCCTACCAGTAGCGCTGGAAGCACAGTGATTACCCCCGCGGAAGTCTAACAGGGTGTTGAAAAAAGCGGAAAGCGGATTATTGTTTAGAAGTTGCGTACGAGAAAGTTTATATCCTCCCCATGACCGCGTGCCCTCTCCGTCCCGAAAGACGCGGGACGGAGAGTCCACTACGAAAACCGTATTGCATTAGCATTGTTTTCGTAGCGGCCGCCCGTTTTCAGGGCGGGCGACTTTCTGCATGTGCAATTCAATCTGCGCCACTACAGCAAAGCACCCGTGTGTTGAACCTCGATGATAATGTCCCCTTTTCTCCTCGATAGAAATGTCCCCTAATGAACGGCCTCGGAAGGAGGCCGGATGGGGAGAATCGAGATGAGCTTGAGG
>DATAPT010000008.1:0-5482 GCA_036265065.1 Candidatus Acidiferrales bacterium
TGCAGGCGCAGCGGCAGGTAGGTTCCTCCTTCAAAGTGTACGTCTATGCCGCGGCCATGGAGCAGGGCTTCACGCCATTCGATACGATATTGGATGCGCCGTTCACCACCATGAGCGGGGGACAAGCCTACTCGCCGCATAACTATGACGAAAAATTTGAAGGAGTGATTACGTTGCGGCGCGCGCTGGATGGTTCACGAAACGTTCCGGCGGTGAAGCTCGCGGAAAAAATCGGCATGAACAGCGTGATCGATATGGCGCGGAGGTTCGGCATCACGAGCCCCTTGCCGCCGTACTTGCCCATCACGCTGGGCGCGGCGGATTTGAATCTGCTGGAACATACGTCGGCATTCACCGTGTTTCCGAATGACGGCATTCGCATCGATCCGCACATGATTCGCCGCGTGACCACCTATGACGGCGCCTTGCTCGAGCAGGCGCACCCCGTGGTGCATGACGTGGTCGAGCCGGACGTGGCGCGAACCATGACCGCCATGTTGCAGGACGTGGTCGAGCGCGGCACCGGAATGCCGGCGCGCGCGCTGGGCCGCCCCGCCGGCGGCAAAACCGGCACGACCAATGACTTTACAGATGCCTGGTTCATGGGTTTCACGCCGGAAATCACTGCAGGCGTTTGGGTTGGTTTTGACGATAAATCTGTTTCTCTTGGCAAGCCCGAGACTGGTGCTATTGCGGCTTTGCCGATCTGGCTGGAATTCATGCAAGGCGCGCTGGAAGGCAAACCCATTCAGGCGTTCCAAAATATCGAGACTCTAGATAAAGTGGCGTTAACCAAGACTGTAAAGGTCGATACACCGGACACGGCTCCCGAAGACGCCGGCGAAGGCCCGACGACGATTACCACAACTCCAACCGTGCCCGAAGTAGCGCCACACGTGGAAATTCCCGCGAAAGCTACTGCGCCACCGCAAAATGCAACTTTGCCTGCGTCCACTCCACGCAATCAGCAATAGTGGGTCAGTTTAAATTTAGGTCACTCCGAAGCGTGGACTTTGCGTATTTGCTTGGCGGTGGGCCTGGACCGTACCTTTGCCAGACAATTAGAAATTAGCCCACGATTGGGTAATGGGGAAGAAACGCAATATGCCGAAGGCCAGCGCGAACGGAATCAGCATTGAATACGACAGTTTTGGAAAGCAGGAAAGTGCGCCAGTTCTACTAATTGCAGGGCTAGGCGTGCAAATGATTGGTTGGACGGAGCCATTCTGCAACATATTGGCGTCAAAAGGGTTCTGGGTGATACGGTATGATAATCGCGACGTGGGCCTCTCCACTCACTTTGCCGAGGCACCCGTTCCCGATTTCTCCGCCATTGCTGGCGCGCTGGTTCGTGGAGAACGTCCGGAAATTCCATATACGCTGCACGACATGGCCAGCGATGCGGTTGGTCTTCTCGATGCCCTCGGCATTCAACAAGCGCATATTGTTGGACGCTCAATGGGTGGGATGATAGCCCAGATCGTGGCGAGCGAGCACCCCGGACGCACGTCGTCCCTGACCTGCATCATGTCCAGCAGCGGCAATCCGGCATTGCCGCGATCGACGCCAGAGGCGATGGCTGCGCTCACACAACGTGCCCCGCATCCGTTGCAAGATGAGCAGGGTTTCCTTAATCAAAGGGTTCGCGCGGCTCGCGTTTTGAGCGGCCCGGGCTTTCCCTTCGATGAAGCCGCACACCGCACTCAAGCGCTAGTGGCTGCGAACCGCGCGTATAATCCTGACGGCTTTGGCAGGCAGATCGCCGCCGTCGTTGCCAACGGTGACGGCCGTGCGCTGCTAAACAAAATTACTGTCCCTACATTGGTGGTGCATGGAACCGCTGACCCTTTAATCCCCTTAGTGGCAGGGGAGGACATAGCGGCGAATGTTCCCGGTGCATATTTCAAAGTGTTCGAGGGAATGGGGCACGACTTTCCACCAGAACTTTACGAGCCAATCGCTCAGGCAATTGCCGATCTGAAAGATTCAAACTGACCCACGGCCGGCCGTTTTTTGGGCGGGCGCTTTTCTTCCAGTCCAATTCAGGCATATTGATAAATCGTCCATGGACAAGCGAAAAGTCGCCCACTCCGTTCCGAAATTCTCGGAACGGACTGGCCTCTACAAAAAGCGCGAACTACTTCCATTGGCATGGAATCGATCAACTTTATTTATGAACACACTTTTTCAGATTTGCTTGCGGAAGGAATCCCATCCTAACGGCTTAAGCGGCTTGGTTCCGCCGTCGGTTCCAACCAGGAGAACTTTTTTTTCCCGCGTGATTTCGCCGATCACGGTTACGGGAACCTGTCCTAATTTGCGCGGCAGGCGGCTCGAAAATTTCTCAGGCACGGTGAAAAGTAATTCATAGTCCTCGCCGCCGTGCAGGGCAAGGTCCAGTGCGCTGAGTTTTAAAGAGCTCAATTCCGCTGGCAGATCGACTACCGGAATTTTCTCCGACCACACTCGCGCCCCGACTTCGCTGGCCTTGCAGATGTGGTTCAAGTCGGTGGAAAGGCCGTCCGAGGTGTCAATCATTGAGGAAGCGTACCGATGTGAGGCGAGCCATTCTCCCAGCGCCAGCCTGGGCTGGGGATAAAAATGTTTTTGTACCAGCCTCGGCCATCGTTTTTGATTCTTAGCTATCTGCTGGATCAGCCGTAAACCTAGCTCAGCCTCACCCAATCGGCCGCTGACGCACAGTAAATCGCCGGGCTTGGCGCCAGAACGCAAAATTGCTCTTTCGCGTTTCGACTCGCCCAAAACGGTGAGGGTAATCATGACTTCCGGATATTTCGTTGTATCGCCTCCCGCCAGGACCAGGCCAAACTCGCGAGCGGCGCGCGCCATGCCTTTGCTGAAGCCGTCGAACCATTTCTCAGTGCAAGATTCCGGAAGCCCCAGCGTCAAAAAGAAATATCGCGGCCGGGCTCCCATCGCGGCGATGTCGCTCGTAGCGCGGGCCAGCGCCTTATAACCAACCGCGAATGGCTCATGGATCTTGCGAAGGAAATGCACGTTCTCCAAAAACGCATCCGTCGTGATGACCCACTCCGAACCTGATGCTGGGCGCAAGACTGCAGCATCGTCACCGATGCCGACTCGCAATCCGTCCCTTCCTCCTTGCTTTATGCGATTGGAAAGGAAGCGTTTGCGGATCAATGCGATCAGCTGGCTCTCACTGGCCATCAGTACAGTTGCCAAAAGCGGCTTTTGTGTGGTTTCATAGGGACATTCTAGAGCATGATTTGGGAACGCGCTATGGCGGGCTAGATTTGATAGCTGCCGGATTAAAATTTCGATCTCTAGAATTGGAATTAAAAGGTTGACTCTGTTTCAGTCTGAAACTAGACTTGAATTGGCTCTGGTTTCTAACCAAAGCTCCCGGTTCAAACGAGTTTAAATATTGGCTGGACAGCTCAGGGGATGGGCATGTCCGGCTCCCTCTAAAATTAAAGCAAATTGTAGGGCCAGCATTAGGTTGAGAGATTTCATACGATGAAACCTGAAGCATATACATTTTTTGTGGCATCAAGCCGTAAGGGAAGCCTTCGAAAGATCACCCTTCCCGGCTATGTACTGCATTTACTTTTGATTCTGGCCGTTGTCGGTGGCGTGACGGTGACTGCCGCTGTCGGTTCCTATACTCGGATGCTGTGGAAAGTCGGCAATTATAATGCACTTCGCCGCCAGCAGGACACTCTGAAGCACAATTACGAAAAATTGCAGTCCAGCGTCCAGGATACGAATGAACGCATGAATTCGCTGCAATCCCTGGCCACGGAAGTCGCCATGACCTACGGCTTTATGAGGTTTCGGCAGAGTCCATTCGCGCTGAGTGAAGTGCAACCAGCATCGGACACGGGGTTTGCGGAGTCCATCGAACAGTTCAATTTTCTGCAGAAAAATGCCGCTCAGGCATCTCTCCCCGCTGGCAGCCTTCAGCTGATGGCTACATCGGGATTAGGAGATCTGACTTCGACTCCGACTTTATGGCCTGTGATTGGCCATTTGACCGGGACATTCGGCGAGCGAATGGATCCGTTCAGCGGAGAAGGCGCGTTCCACACGGGCGTGGATATTTCCTCTCAATATGGGGATTCGGTTCGATCTTCCGCTGACGGGGTTGTTGTGGAAGCGGATGAACGCTCCGGGTATGGCCGCTTGGTAGTGGTCGACCATGGATTTGGCGTCAGCACATATTACGGACACCTATCCAGCTTTCGCGTGGTGGTGGGGCAGCAAATCAGGCGCGGCGACGCGATTGGAAATGTGGGCGTCAGCGGACGTTCCACGGGACCGCACGTTCATTACGAAGTTCGCATCAATGGGGCGCCGGTGAATCCGATGCGCTATCTGCGCCAAGCCTCAGCCGCCGATTAATTCTTTCCAGCCTTTCAAAATATTTTCCGAAAGTTGCAATCGCGAAAAATAGCTATTGTGGCGCCGGCGTCCCGCCTGCGTTTTTATTTTTGACTCCACACAGAGCAAAACCGCCGGCGAGACGCCGCCACAAAAATCACGCCACAATTTTTGTGTGAATATTAATTATGAATTTCGAAATCAATCGAGAGCAGGGAACTACTTCTGCGCTTTTGCGGGGCTGCTGAGTTGCCATATATCGGGCGTGACTTCCGCGAGGATGCGAACTCTCTCGGCTGCTTGCGTCACTTCCGCGCCGGTCAATAAAGTTTGCAGCGTGGCGAGGGCAGCCGGATCCATCGACTGTTTGTTCTTCTCGCTGTCGAGTCCTGCACGGCCAAACATTCGCATCAGTTCCAGCGCTCCCTTCAACTGGACTGCATCCGCGGCGTTGTCGCATTCACCTTCGAGGGAAACGCGCAGATTGTCTCCTTCCGGGCGCACGGCAAATGTGATCCACTTCACGGATCGTGCAAGGGTCACAAATTGAGCGGCCGCGGAGGCTTGGGGGCCGGCTCCGGCGGCGTTGTCCGGAATGGGCGGCACATGCGTGATCAGGAACGCAGCGGCCCCATCGATGTGCGCGGCGCGGTCGCGCGCCGGGTCGCTGCCCGCCGCATCCATGTGACTATCAAAAAGAGGAGCGATGCTGGATCCGGCGACGAGGGCGATGCGGCGGTCGTCCAGAAAAGTAATGGCGTTCATGGCTTTGGAATCGCCGGCTGGAAATAAAAATACTTCGTGCCCCTGCTGCTGATCGACCTTTCCTTTGCGGACCGCGTAGTCGCGAATCTTTGCTCGATCAAAATGTCCTTCCGCAATAGCGACGCTTTTTCTGGGACCGTTCGGCGAACTCGGCGGCCACGAGGCAATGACGACGCGCTCTAAATCTTTTTCAAAATCGAAACCTGTCGAGCGCATGAAGTCTGCGTAATCCTGGTTGGGAACGGCGATGGGGCCTTTGTCCGGGCGATGCTCGTAAAACGAAGACGCGCGCAGGGCACCCAGGTCGACGTAAGCAAGCGTGGGCGCGCCGGCGGGCAGCGCGGAGAACAAGTCA
>DATAPT010000009.1:0-2422 GCA_036265065.1 Candidatus Acidiferrales bacterium
ACGTGTCGGCATTCGGCACCATTTCGCCGCGTCCGGCAAAACCGATATGCGTGCCGTAGTCGCTGCGGCAGGCTCGTTTCAGATCCGCGCCGTAACCCTCATGGTCGTCGCAAAGTCTTTCGAACATCCCCACAGCAGGCAATTCGCGCCCGCCGCCAATTTCGATATGGTAGCCGCGCGGAAAATCATTCTTGCGATCATATTTCCACCATGGAATGTACATGTGCATGCCACCGGTTCCATCGTGATTGTGCGGCGGAACCTTGGCCATTTCTGGCACGATACCCCAGCCATTGCTTCCCACAGAATCGGTGAGATTCCGTCCAACTTGCCCAGAAGAATTCGCCAAGCCATCCGGAAACAATTTGGACTTGGAGTTCAGCAACAATCGTGCCGATTCGCAGGCGCTCGCCGCCACCACAACAGTGCGTGCGTTTATGCGCTCAACCGAACGCGTGGACTTATCGATATACGAAACACCGGTGGCCTTGCCGTCGGGCCCGACCATGATTTCGCGGGCCATTGCGTCAGTAATCAAAGTTAGCTTGCCCGTTTTTAAGGCAGGTGGAATCAGCACCTGGCTGGAACTGAAATTCGAGGCCGTTACGCAGCCTCTTCCGCACTGGCCACAATAATGGCACGGCGCCCGGCCGTTTAAAGGCTTGGTCAGCACTGCAAGACGCGACGGAATGCACGTGATATTTAGTTTGTCGCAGGCCTTCTTGATCAGGATCTCATTGCAACGCGGCTTCGGCGGTGGCAGAAAAACGCCATCAGGAGCGCTGGGAACATTTTCTTTCGTCCCGAAGACACCGATGTACGATTCCACTTTGTCGTAATAAGGCGAGATATCCTCGTACGAAATGGGCCAATCTTCGCCAATGCCGTCGCGCGTCTTCGACTTAAAATCCACCGCGGAAAATCGCAGCGCGATGCGGCCCCAGTGATTTGTTCTTCCACCTACGATCCGCGAACGAAACCACATAAAATTACTGCCCGGCGCGGAGGTGTACGGTTCGCCATCGATCTCCCACGCGCCGTTGGGCGCCAAAAATTCTCCGAAGTTTCTCCGCGCTGCGCCTCCGACACCCGCCCCACGATGCGGCAAATCATAAGGCCACGCGAACATCTTGAAGTCGGTCTCGGGGTGAACCTGCGGTCCGGCCTCGAGCATCGCCACACTCAGCCCGCCTTCGGTGAGAATCTTGGCGGCCATGCCACCACCGGCGCCCGAACCGATCACACACACGTCATAGCTTTTGGGAGTCCGCCGCACTTGCGCCATCGTCCAAGCCTCTCTTTACAGCTCGTTTTTCTTCATTTGTGAGACCGCGTAGTCGCAAGCGCGCGCGGTCAGTGCCATGTACGTCAAAGAAGGATTTACGCAGGCTGACGAAACCATACAACTTCCATCCGTCAGGAATAGATTTTTTACATCGTGCGCCTGGTTATGCGCGTTGAGGACCGAAGTCTTCGGATCGCGGCCCATGCGCGCCGAACCCATCTCATGTATCGCTAAGCCCGGAGGCGTCATTTCTCGCCATTCGGAGATTTCATTTGCTCCGGCCGCCGCGAGCATTTCCGCTGCTTGTACCGCCATGTCACGCGACATCGCGATCTCGTTCTCGCTCCAACTGCAATGAAACTTCAGTGTCGGTATGCCCCACGCATCCACCTGCTCCTTATCAATCTCCACGTAGTTGTCGTGGTTTGGCAGGCATTCGCCGAAGCCGGCAAGCCGCATGTACCACGGCCCCGGAGCGCTCAATTGCTTCTTGAAGTCTGCTCCCAGCCCGCTCATTTTCAAGCCGCGATTCCATCCTTCACGCGTTCCTCCGCCCTGGTAGCCGTAGCCGCGGCTAAATTCCTTTTGCTTGGAGTTCACATTGCGGAAACGCGGAATATAAATCCCGTTCGGCCGGTTGCCAAACGGAATCTTGTCCGCGTGACCTGGCATAATTCCGCCTGCGCCGCTACCCATGTGATGGTCCATCACATTGTGCCCTAGTTCCCCACTGCTATTAGCCAGACCGTTAGGGAATTCCGGCGTCGCCGAGTTCAGCAGGATGCGCGCGGACTCCAGAGTTGAGGCACAGACGAAGATAATGCGCCCTTTGAACTCGAGCGCCGCCTTGGTGTTTGCATCAATGACACGAATCCCGCTGACGCGTCGCGTAGCAGGATCAAAAATCAAGCTGTGCACCACGCTGTACGGACGAATCGTAAACCGGCCCGTCTTCTGCGCAGCCGGAAGCGTTGAACTTATACTGCTGAAGTATGAGCCAGTGATGCATCCGCGATGACATATGCCACAGTAATGACAGGGCGCGCGCCCATTGTGCACCCGCGTTAAGATCGCGCAACGCCCGATCGTCATAATTCGATCATCATAGTTTTTCGCGATCGCGGTGCGCAGATCCTG
>DATAPT010000010.1:0-2782 GCA_036265065.1 Candidatus Acidiferrales bacterium
TCCACACGGCCCCAGAATTTCTGGAAATATTGAACGGCGGAAACCACTGCGCTTCCCACTACCAGCCATAACAACAAAACTCCCAACGGCCGGATGATTGGATGTTTTGCCGCAAGGATCACCGCACAAACGGCGATCACCTGCAAAACCATTTTTGTTTTGCCGAGCGCGGACGCTGGTATCGTAAAACCTTCCGCGGAAGCGATATTGCGCAAGCCCAATACCACGATTTCACGCCCGATGATGATGACCGCCATCCAGCCGTGAACGAGGTGCATTTCCACCAATGAAATAAATGCGGCGGACATCAGAAGCTTATCGGCGATGGGATCAAGCAGAATGCCGAGCGTCGTAACTTCGCTTCGGCGGCGCGCATAATAGCCATCCGCCCAATCCGTTGCCGCAGCAGCCAAAAGAATTAGCACGCCCCACTCGGCAAAATTAATGGTGACGACGCCTAAAAAATCAATGTTCGGTTCGCGGGTCAAAAGGACAACGACCAGCACAGGAATAAAGAAGATGCGTAATAGGGTTAGGCTGTTTGGCAGGTTCATGACGCACCCGGCGGGCTCCCTGCTCCTCTTTTGATGTACCCGCCTAGTCGCGAGGCGTAAACCACTATAGACGCACATCCTCAGGCAGTCAACGACTGCTCAGCAGGACGATACCATGAGGCATTTTCTATTGCGGAATTGGAGAGCGGGGACCGCAATCGATATATACCTATTGGAAACACTCGGCCGCAAGACTGTGCAAATCATGAGCTTACAAACTCTGGATCCCAAAATGGGCTGTTTGCCAAGGAAAACGACGGATACTGCCGTATCTAACTGACAATGCTGCCGTTAGCCATAATTGCAGAAACCGCGCCTCTTCCTCATGCATAAATCTGTTAACTTGCCTGGCGGATGACAAACTGATTTCCACAGACTTTTCCACCGAGAGCTTTGCTTTCGATTCGCTTTTTAACCTTTAAAATCTTTATTTCTGATCCAGTTTGAGCCGCGCATTTCCTTGATTCTTGTAGGCTTCCTACAGACGGTGGCCATTAATTCCTCGCATTTTTTAGCCAACCTCAACCGGATCAGGCCGGAACTGCCTCCGGCCCGATTTTCAATTTTCGAGCCACGGATTCAGGAATTTCCGCTTCAAAGGCCATAACGGAATCTTGCACTTCTGAATGGAGCACTCGGCCCAAGGCGTGGACAAGAGCAATCGCTCTCCCGTCAGAAAGAGGAAGCGTGAAGTGCAGATGCAGCAACGGATCGACGGGAAGTTCTTCATCGATACGTTTGAGCAGTCCTTCCAGGCCTTGCCCAGTCAGCCCGGAAACGCGCGCGGAGTGACGATTTCCATTCCCGGCCGCTGCTTCTTCTGGCGTGAGCCGGTCAATTTTGTTGAGAACGTGCAGCCGAGGCCGATCGCCAACACCCAGGCCTTTTAAAATTTTTTCGACTTCTTCGTCTTGTTCGGTGTGGTGCGGATTGGAAATATCCGTCACGAGCAGTAGCAGCGCCGACTCCTGCACTTCCTCGAGCGTGGCGCGGAACGCGGCAATCAATCCCGGCGGCAGATCGCGAATAAATCCTACCGTGTCTGAGAGCAGGACGCGTCGATTGGACGGAAGGCGCACGGCGCGCACGGTCGGATCGAGAGTGGCAAACATTTTTGAGGAAACCAGAACGCCGGCTTTGCTCAGCGCATTAAAAAGCGTGGATTTTCCTGCGTTTGTGTAGCCCACGAGCGCAACGGTTCCGAGCGGCACGGCCTGGCGCGTTTCGCGCCGCAGCGAGCGCTGCTTGCGCACTGCTTCGATGGCCTTCGTAATTTTGCTGATACGGTCGCGGATGCGGCGACGGTCGGTTTCCAGTTTCTGTTCGCCGGGACCGCGTGTTCCGATGCCGCCCGCTTGCCGCGAAAGCTCTTTTGAGCTTCCCGCCAGGCGCGGCAGTGAATAATTCAGTTGCGCGAGTTCCACCTGCAACTGGCCTTCGCGGCTGCGCGCGTGGCGCGCGAAAATATCCAGAATCAGCTGCGTGCGATCGATCACGCGGCATTCCGTGCCCTTTTCCAGGTTGCGCAGTTGCGTGGGGGAAAGGTTGCGGTCAAAAATAATGAGTGGCGCGTGGTGCAGGTTCGCTTCGATTTTTAATTCTTCAATCTTGCCGCGGCCAATCATGGTTGCAGGATCGATCTTGTCGCGCATCTGAAAAATGCTTCCTGCGACTTGCGCGCCTGCACTGCGCGCCAGCTCGGCCAGCTCTTCGAGCGACGCGCGCTCCGCATCTCCCGCATCTATCCCGGGAACATGCGCAACGCGCTTCAGCCCCACGCCTACCAGAAAAACGCGCTCGTGGCTCTCTGTCGGACGTGTGGTTTTCATTCGGCGTAGACTATAGGGAAGTAGTGTGAGCGAGAGTTAAGGTATGTTTGGCGCAATTTCACGGGCCTATTATACACCTGATGACAGTAGTCAGCCGGGTCAATCCAGAAATCCAATCCAAGGCAAATCGCCCTCTCCGTCCCGAAAAGCGCGGGACGGAGAGTCCTCTACGAAACCGCAGTGTCTTTGCTCTCGTAGCGGCCGGCCGTTTTTTGGGCGGGCGCTTTTTTGCGTGTGCAACCCAAATTGACGCACATTGAGCACAGGACTTTGGGGTGAACCACTCATGGGGTGAACCCCTCAGTTGAGACAATTTAGAACTAGCACACTTGCCATTCCATGGATTTTGCTTTTCATACTGCCCCTTCCCTTACATTATGGCGCCCAGCTGGTGAAGCG
>DATAPT010000011.1:0-1945 GCA_036265065.1 Candidatus Acidiferrales bacterium
GTGAGAGACCCTATGTTAGCTTTCCATATGCTCGCGAAACAACTGTCCAATATTTGGGATTCGCGGGAATAGTCGCGTGAAACTACCGGAAGCCCTAAAATCCTCGGACCTGGAAGAAGAACGGCTGCTCCGTGAACTGGACGCGGACCGGCTCCCGCAGCATGTTGCCATTATCATGGATGGAAACGGCCGCTGGGCACAGCGCAGGCATCTTCCGCGCGTAGCCGGGCACCGCGTCGGAACCCAGACTGCGCGGACGGTAATCGAAACGTGCGCGAATCTAGGCATCAACGCTTTAACCCTCTACGCATTTTCCATGGAAAACTGGCGCCGGCCAAAAGCGGAAATCGATTTTCTCATGCGGTTGCTGCGCGAATATTTGCGCAAGGAACTTCCCATCATCCACCGGAATAATATCCGCATGCTGGTGATTGGACGCCACGACCAGTTGCCGGATGAAGTTCGCGGGGACATCGAACGCGCCATGGAACAGACAGCAGGGAACACGGGCATGACTCTCGCCGTGGCGTTGAATTACGGAGGCCGCGCCGAGATCGTGGACGCTTTTAATCGCATCCTCGATCGTGTTCGCAATAATAGGCTCGAGAGCGCCGCTGTCGACGAGGAACTGATTTCTCAAAACCTCTACACCGCCGGATTGCCCGATCCCGATTTGCTTATTCGCACCAGCGGCGAAATGCGCGTCAGTAATTTTCTTCTTTGGCAGATCGCCTACGCCGAAATTTACGTTACCGAAACGCTGTGGCCCGATTTCAGCCGCGCGCAACTCTACACCGCTCTGCTCGATTTTCAGAAGCGCGAGCGCCGTTACGGCGGCCTGACCGAAACGTGCCGCCGCGTGATGGCCTGACGCTGCAACCGGATTTGCTGAGTTCCAAGCGGCCATCTTTTTCTTTCACCGGCAATTGTTCCCAACGCGACACATTCAAATTATTTCCGTGTGATTGCAAGCTTGCATTGCGACAATGTAAGGATGCGGGATATTTACGGTCCGGGTTTGAGTATCCGGGCTGGGAGCTATTTTTCTTGAATTCGCGAAAGTTTATATTTAAAAAATGGTTTTAAGCACGGATAAAGAGAACGTCGAGAATACTCTTCACGGAAAGGGTCGAATGAGTTCCGGAACCGGCAAGCGAATACTGACGGCAGCCATCCTGATTCCCATCGTTGTAGTCGCCATCTGGTTCGGACCCACCTGGCTCATCGCCATTGCCACAGCTGCGGTTGCGGTCCTCGCGCTGTGGGAATTTTTCTCGGTGGCGGAGCATCAAGGCTTTCACGCGTACCGTCTCTGGACAAGCCTTGCAGCCGTCGGAATCATCGGCCAGCAATTTTATGCCTCTCGAATGGCCAGCATCGCCAATCTTGGTGACATTTTAATCCGCGCCCCCCGCATCAATCTGGAAATGGTCTTGTTCGCATTTGTATTGGGTATCGCCGCAATTTCCATTGGAACCAGCCGCCCAATGAGCGAAGCCCTGCCCGCAATTTCCGTGAGTGCCGCCGGACTTTTGTTTATCGTGCTTCCATTCAGCGCGGTTGTCCGCCTCCATGGAGTGGACACTGTGGGCCCGGTCCTCCTCCTGTTTACGCTGGTCATCGTGTGGGTGGGCGATTCCGTCGCGTATTTTGTAGGACGCGGCATAGGACGTTGGAAGCTGGCGCCGGAAGTTAGCCCCAATAAAACCTGGGAGGGCGCCATCGCAAATTTTTTGGGAGCGCTGCTGGTTGCCGCAATTTTTGGCTACTGGTCAAGAATCCCCCCGGTTCATATGCTGATTATGGCCGGCCTCGGTAGCATCGCTGGACAAGTGGGAGACCTGTTCGAGTCCGCGTGGAAGCGCAGCGCGAGCGTCAAGGATTCCGGCTCCATTTTGCCGGGCCACGGCGGCATGCTCGATCGAATCGACGCTTTGATCCTTGC
>DATAPT010000012.1:0-4215 GCA_036265065.1 Candidatus Acidiferrales bacterium
GGGCTTCAGCCTGCGGGGGTTAGTCCTATTAAGGATTAACCCTATTGAATTTTCCCCGGCCCCAAATTTCCTGGGATGCTATTTTGTTCGAACTTTCAACCTTGCACGCACCAAACCCCGCAGGCATGAAGCCCGCGCCACTTAAACCCACTACCGCGGCTGCGTGACCACATCCACCAGTGCGGGTTCGCCGCGTTTTACTACTGCGATGGCGCGTTTCAGGGCCGGCGCAATCTCGTTGGGATCGGTGATGGGGCCTTCCGCGTAGACGCCCAAACCTTGCGCGAGCTTGGCAAAATCGACCGCGGGATCTTCAAATGTGGTGCCAATGTGCGCGCGGTCAATGCCGCGATTGTGGCGGTTGGCCATGCGCTGCACGTGCATCAGCTCTTCGTGATACGCGCGGTTGTTGTGCATCACGCTGAGCAGCGGAATGCGATGGTGCGCCGCAGTCCACAGGACGGTTGGGCCGAACAGCAAATCGCCATCGTCCTGAATGCTGATCGAGAGGCGGCCATATTTTTTATTCGCGAGCGCTTCGCCCACGGATGCCGGCGCGTTATAGCCCACCCCGCCTCCGCCCTGAATGCCAATGTATTGGTAATGCTTGTCAAAGGACCACAATCGCAGAGGCCACCAGCTGAAATGCCGCAGCAGCGATACGAGCGACCAATCTTCGTCCTTGATCTGCGCCCAAATTTCCGCGCACAGGCGGCCTGTGCTGACAGGGCTCGCGTCCCACGCGTAGGATGCATCCGTCCGCGCCAGCTCCAGCGCTTGATCGTGCGCGGCAGCGAGTTTTTTTCCGCGATCCGCCAAAAATTGCTTGCGGCCGGGTGTCATCTGGCGTTTCACTTCCTCGATCAGGGACGGCAGCGTCGCTTCCGGATCGGCGGCCATCGCCAGATCGACTGGCGTGTAGCGGAAAAAATCCTGGTAATTCGCTTTGGTGTAAAGATCTCCGGTCGTGATGCTGATGAGCTTCACGTCGCTCTTCGCGATCGAGCGCGTCGTGCGGTTCACCTGATCGTGCATGGTGTTCATCGCGCTCCAGAAGTCGGTGGCTTCGAGGCCCATGATCACGTCGGCGTTTGCGACCACAGCGCCGCGTCGGGAAGATTGGTTGAGAGGATGGCGCGTCGGGAAATTCATGCGCGCGGCCTGATCGATCACCGGAACTTGCAGCGTCTCGGCCAACTCGACAAGCAAATCAATGCCCGCCTGCGTTCGCGCGTAGCGATCCACAACGATCAGCGGATTTTCCGCCTGCACCAGCATTCGCGCCGCTTCAGTCACTGAGCCGGAATCGCCCTGCGGGGGAGAGGCCAATGTCAGCTTCGGAATGCGCGGCGTCATCCCTTCTTCAATCGGATGTTCCTGGAGTTCGCTATCGGCGACGATCAGCACGGGCCCCATGGGCGGCGTCATCGCTACTTTGTAGGCGCGCACCGCGGATTCGCCAAAATGTTGCAGCGAGATTGGCAGATCGTCCCACTTCGTATAATCACGGACCATCGCCGCGGCATCCTGCACGCTGTGCGGCCATTCACCGTAGGCTGCGTCGCGTTTCGTGGCGTCCAGATTGTTGCCAATCACGATGTAAACAGGGACGCGGTCGCAGTAGGCGTTGTAGATCGCCATCGACGCGTGCTGCAAGCCAACTGTGCCGTGCGCAAAAATGGCGATGGGTTTTCCTTCGATCTTGGCGTAGCCGTGCGCGATGGCCACCGACGATTCTTCATGGCAGCAGGAAATGAACTCGGGACTTTTGTTGCCGCCATAGTTGATAACCGATTCATGCAGCGCGCGGAAGCTGGAGCCCGCGACGGAGCAGACATATTCGATGCCCAGTGATTTCAGGACATCCACCATGTAGTCCGAACCGGAGCGATCGATATTGAGCACTTCGGGTTCGGGCAGAGGGTCTGCGTCAGCCATCGGCGGCAGGATCGGCATGGCGTGCGAAGGCAACTCAGCAGGAGGCTGCGCGGCGGCGGGCAGAGCTTCGGCAGTTGTGGCCAGCGTTGCGGCGCCGGCGACTACGCTTTTTAGAAAATCGCGACGGCCAGCCGGTTTTTTGGGAGTTTTTGCCATGAGAATTGCCTCCGCCCCGTGACTAGAAATCTTGCTTAATCATTAAGAAAAGTCCCGCCTCTGAAGAGGCGGGCTACAGCAAATTGCTGCGGCCAGCGCGACTGCTGTAGCCCGGGTCTTCAGACCCGGGGTTTTTCTACGCCCTCAATCAATGTCGTCGCTACTTAGGCGCGCTGAAAGGCACGATACGACTTGCCGCAATCGTTTGCAATCCGCGACACCGTCACCGATCTTCCGGCCGCCTCGCTACCATGATGCAGATCAGAGCAATTATAGCCAAACCCGTAGCCGTATAAAATGCGACGCCGTAATTTCTATACTTGTCGAACAGCACGCCGCCAATCGTTGGCCCAAGAATTCCCGCAAATCCCCATGCCGTAAAAATCGCGCCATAATTCGACCCGGCATATTTCGTGCCCCAAAAATCGGAGACCGTGGACGGCACGACCGAAGCCTGCGCCCCGTAGCAGAAATATACGAAATAGATCAGCACGTAGAGCGCGGTCAGATGCGCGCCAACCCAATACAACATGGGCATCGCGACGCTGGAAACGGCCAGCACCACGCGCAATGTATTCAGCCTGCCCATCCAGTCCGACAGCCACCCGGAAAGCACGCGCCCCGAAACATTTCCGAACGCTCCTACGACGAGGCCCATGGTGGCAATCGTGGCGCTCGAAACTCCCTGATTGCGCGCAAATGGAATGAGCTGGCTGATCACCATAAGTCCTGCGGTTGAGCCGAGGCCAAAACCGAGCCACAAAAGGTAGAACGCAGGCGTGCGCACGACTTCGCCAGGAGTGAATTGATGGCGATTGCGAATCAACTGCTGCGGGGAATCTTTGGTTTCCTTATTCTCTTTATGCTGCGTGGCGGAAGGATTCTTCATCAGGAACGCGCCTGTCATCGTCATTACGAAAAAAATTCCGCTGAGAATCACGCACGAAGTGCGCCAGCCGAAGTGCGGAAATAAAACCAGATTAGCAATCGTTCCGAAAATGGCCGAGCCGCCGCCGTATCCCGCCAGCGCGAGGCCAATGGCCAAACCCATTCTGTCCGGAAACCATTTGGCCATCACCGGAACGACGGTCCCGTAGCCAAATCCATTGCCGATGCCGCCCAGTACTCCGTAGAAAAAATAGAGAAAGTAGAGGCTGGAGGTGTAGGAGAAAAGAAAAAAACTCAGCGTGATTAAAATGCTTCCCGCGAAGGAAATCCAAAACGGGCCGAAACGGTCTTGCAGTCTTCCGCCAATCAACAATGACGCCGCAAACATCACCGCGGCGAACGTAAATACTGTGGAAGTCTGCGCGCGGCTCCAGCCGAATTCCTTTTCGAGTGGCGCAACGAAAACGCTCCAGGCATATAGCGTGCCCAACGCCAGATTCATCGAAAGCCCGCCGGCAAGGCGCCACCAGCGGCTGATCTGCAGGCGCTCGGCGCGCACATCGGTCGCGGAAGCGCGTGTCCGCACCAGGGATTCGCCGGGAAGAGAAGTTGCCGTCATGGGCTCATTTGTGAAACAAATTATGCGCTCTTTGGCGCGATGTTCGGACCTTTTACTGTCTCCGGAACTTGCCCTCGTTTATAAATCATAATCGTCCGCTTGAATTCGATCACCACGGTTCCTTCCTGGGTGTAGCCTGTGGTCTTGAAGCGCACGATGCCCACGTTGGGCCTGGATTGCGATTCGCGTTTTTCGAGCACTTCGCTTTGCGAATAAACCGTGTCGCCCTCGAACACAGGATTGGGCAGACGCACTTCATCCCAGCCAAGATTGGCCATGGCATTTTGAGAAATGTCAGCCACCGATTGTCCCGTCACGAGCGCGAGCGTGAATGTGGAATCGACAAGTGGCTTTTTGAATTCCGTTTTCGCCGCGTACGCGCGGTCAAAGTGGATGGGATTCGTATTCTGCGTCAACAGCGTGAACCAGATATTGTCCGTTGCCAGGACCGTACGGCCGAGCGGATGGCGGTACACATCGCCCACCTCGAAGTCTTCAAATACGCGCCCTGTCCAGCCCTGTTTGATCGCCATGATGACCTTCCTTTAATTTTCAGTCCGCGAAGTATGCTTTTACCACTGTCATTCCGAGCGAAGCGAGGAATCTCTCTTTCT
>DATAPT010000013.1:0-5301 GCA_036265065.1 Candidatus Acidiferrales bacterium
ATTGGGCTTCTCACCTTGTTGATAACGCCAGTCGTAGAAGAGCACGCGCCCATAGCCTTCGCGAGTGAGAAACTTCAGAAATTGCTTGGGCACCATTTGATCCGTGTCTACATTGACGCGATCAAACGGCAGTACCAACCCAGTGTGCTTAGAAAATGTCTGCATGCCTTCTCCATTTTTAAGTGGCATAGGCTTCAGCCTGTGCGGTTTTAGGCCTTGCAAGGACTAACCCCGCACAGGCTGAAGAGTCTGTGTGAGAACTCAAAATCGACGCGTTTTTGTAGCGCCCGCCTTCAGGCGGGCACTTTGGAATGAAGCAGATGCCCGCCTGAAGGCGGGCGCTACATCATCCAAAACCGGGTTCTCACAAAGACTCTGAAGCCTGTGCCACACAAGGCCACACCGCAACTTGCTACACTTTCCCCTCATAGCCTAAGATGCCGTTGCCTTCAATCCAGCGGCACGGGAGATGCGATGGGATTTGACACAATTATTCGCAATGGCACGATCGTTACTGCAACTGATACGTATGCGGCCGACATCGGTATTACCGGAGGTCAGATTGCCACCATCGCCAAAACTCTTCCCATTGAAAACGCCACGAAATTAATTGACGCCGCAGGCTGCATCGTCATTCCCGGCGGTGTGGATGTCCACACGCATCTGGACATGCCATTCGGCGGGACAACCAGCGCAGACGATTTTGAAACGGGCACGCGCGCCGCGGCCTATGGCGGAACAACCACGCTGATCGATTTCGCAATTCAATATAAAGGGCAGACGTTGCGGCATGCTTTCGACACCTGGATGAAAAAGGCTGAAGGCAAAGCCGTCGCCGATTACGGATTCCACTGCATCATCACGGATCTGGGCGACACGCAGATGGAAGAGATGGGCGCGCTGGTCCGCGAAGGCGTTTCTTCTTTCAAACTTTTTATGGCCTATCCCGGCGTCTTCATGATGGACGACGCCACAATCTTTAAAGCCATGCTGCAGTCCGCAAAGCACGGCGGAATGATTTGCATGCACGCGGAAAATGGTGGAGCGATTGACGTGCTCGTGCAGCGCGCCCTCGCCGAGGGAAAAACAGCGCCAAAATATCACGCGCTTACGCGGCCCACTACCGCCGAAGGCGAAGCTACTTCCCGGGCCATAGCGCTCGCTGAAATGGCTGGATCGCCTGTGTACATCGTGCATTTGTCATGCAATGACGCGCTGGAAAAAGTGCGCGAGGCGCGCGACCGAGGTCTTCCCGCTTACGCGGAGACGTGCCCGCAGTACTTGCACCTTTCGCTGGAAAATATGGACGTGCCGGGCTTCGAGGGCGCGAAGTATGTGTTCACTCCGCCGCTGCGCGAAAAATGGAATCAGGAAAAACTGTGGCAGGGACTCAAACAGGATACTCTGCAAGTTGTCTCCACGGATCATTGCCCCTTCTGCATGAAGGAGCAAAAAGAGTTGGGCAAAAATGATTTCAGCAAAATTCCCAATGGAGGTCCAGGCGTCGAGCACCGTCTTAGTTTGATTTATTCAGGCGGCGTGCACGGCGGAAAATTTTCCGCCAATCGTTTTGTGCAGCTAGTGTCCACCGCTCCCGCGAAACTTTTTGGTTTGTATCCGCGGAAAGGCACGATCGCCATCGGCTCGGACGCGGACATCGTGATCTTTGACCCCAACGCGGAAGAAACAATCAGCGTGAAGACGCACCATATGCGCGTAGATTATTCAATGTTCGAAGGAATGCGAGTGAAAGGCGTCACGAAAACTGTGCTCTCCCGGGGACGCGTCATTATTGAGAACGGAAATTTTATCGGGCGTGCTGGTGCCGGCGAATTTCTTCGTCGAAAAACGTACACCGGCGCTGCATAGAGCGCCGTTGTATGTTTCCCATCGGGCAGATCTAATTAAATCTTGCGTCTTACTCTGATTTTCCTTAGCGCGAATTGCCAGATGCCGAAGGTCCAACTTCTCCGATTGGTGCGCCTGAAACGACCAATTCTACCCTCCGGTTTTGCTGCCGTCCCGCGGCTGTGTCGTTCGTTGACACCGGATTCGCTTTGCCAAATCCCTCGGCCGAAATCGAATCGTTGGAGATACCTTGACTAATGAGATAATCGCGGACACTGTCTGCCCGCTTTTCAGATAAACGTTGGTTGAATTCATCGCTTCCAACGCTATCCGTGTGACCTTCAATCTGAAGGTTCAAGCCGGGGTGCGCAATGATAAGGCCGCTTACTTTGGCCAATTTTTCGCGGGCTCCGGGTTTCAATGAATATTGTCCGGTATCAAACAGGACGTCGGACATGTTCACAATCAGTCCACGAGCGGTTTCGCGTGTTTCTAAGATCTGATTCAATTGTTGCCGAAGCTGTTCGCGTAGCTGCGCTTTTTCTTGCTCTGCCTGTTCCGCCACCTGGCGGGTTTGAGCCATTGCCGCGGCTTTATCCTGTGCTTGACGCTGTGCTTCGGCCTGAGCTTCTGCGGCAGCCTGATCCGACTGAGCCTTCGCTCGTTCAGCGTTCAACCGGTCTGCTTCAGCCTGTTGCTGACGGGCCCTGGCTTCCGCCTCCCGCTGATCTGCGGCAGCTTTTTGCCGCGCAGCTTCTTCATCCTGCATTTTTTGAATCGTAATCAGGCGAGCGTCCTCCGCATTTTGCGCAGCGTCACGAGAATTTTGAGAGACCGTCTTTTTCCCGATCTTTCCGGATAATTCTTCTTGCGCATTTTGAACGCCTACTTCCGCCTTCTTCAAAGTCTCAGCTGCATACTCTTCTGCGCCTGTCCATTTCGCGATTCGTACGGCATTTTGTGCCTCATAAAATTCCAAGGGAATTTTATGGTTCATAACAAACGGACGAACTTCCGAAGGATTCACATTCTGGAGATATTGGCCTTTTTGCAGAAGTTCATACTTCGCATCAATGGGCTCGATAGTTCCTTGCGTGTCATTGCGAATGGTATTTTCCATCACTACGAGGTCGCTAGGTTGGCTCACGGCAAAATAAGGTTCAGCTGTAACAATCAGACCGAACGTCTGGAGATCTGTCGTAACGTCAAGCTTGCTGTTTGTTCCATTGAGCAATACTTCGCCAAGATTTTTTGGGCGTCCTTCCGGAGTAACAGCCCACAATACGTATGTAAGATATTCAGGGCCAAATTGGGTTGCAGGCGAGAGATGTTCCATTCTTGCGTCGATCTCGATGCGTCCTTGCTTGCTGTTTACTGTCGCTTCGCCTTTAGCCTGCGGCATCAATTCAGTTCCTCGAAAATCGACTGGGGTAGAGCCGCTACGGTGACGATAATTAATCGCTTTGGTGGTTCGTTCCACTACCGTTACTCGGAATACAGGTCCGTTCCCGGAGCGATCTGTCTGAAATTGCGGGTTACTTCCGGATTCTTGAGCGAACATGCCCAGTGAACATAAAAGCAACGTTGCGGCTAATGCTCTCGCTGATTGGATAACTTTTAAACTTTTCATTGTCCTGGCTCCATCTATCCCACATTTTCTGTAAATCTGATCGATGCACTGGGAGAAGTTGTGTATGAATCATTAAACAACGGGGCAGGAATTACATCGATACGGGATTCAGCCTATATGAAGACAGTTGGCTCTGTATTAATGCAGGAAAAGATTGGGGTTTTTGAATTTGAGATGCATCCGAAGGATCAATGCGTTCGAACCCTAAATGGTTTCGTGTATTTCATACAACGAAGCGAAAATCCAATAATTTAAACAGGAGGACTCGTAATTTATACATCGCCAATCAGAACTGTGAGCGGACCGTTGCGATTCTAATTGCGGAATTTCTATTGACGAAAAACACCATAAACCCAAGGAATTCCCGCAGCGCCTTTCTGCGCTTGAATCACGATGTCGTCTCCCTTTTGAAAGCGATCGAAATCATTCTGATCCACGGCGATGTGCTCGAACCTTCGCCCATCTCTCCAGGAAGTAACGATCAGCCTGCGGCTGCGCGGAAAAGCGCCCGTCGCGACTTTGCCGATGACGGTTGCCGGCACGCGTATCGGACGCGAAGTGTCCAGCTTTCCATTTAGAAAAAGAAGTCCGGCAAATATCCACGGCACCGGAATCATTCCGAAATAAATTCTCTTCATGACTTCAATTTCCTGATGCTTGCGCGCCCGGTAGTCCAACCAGTACCCGAGCGCGAGGGTGCAGAAAAACACAAGGCCGCCGAAAATCTGAATGGAATCGAGTTCGAGAGCGGGAAAGACCTGGCTTGCGGCAACAAATATGATGATACCGACGAGAAAAATTGCGGTGCGTTTCACCAGACGGCGGCGCACAACCAGCTCGGCCGCAGCGGAAGTCAGGCCGCACGCCGGACACTGATCGGCAATGCGATCCGAACCGCAATCAAGGCAACGCGTCATACGGCGGGCAAACTCAACAACAGGGATTCCAGCTGCGCTTTGTCGCTATCCGCGGAAACTTTGAAGGTAACAGCAATGCCCCTCGGATCCACCCTGGCAACCGTGCAATTCAGCAAAAGAACAGGATTCAGCATCAGTCGTGCGTGAAACGTCGCTCCAAGCCATAACGGGGGTATTAGATCAACAAATAAACCTTGCGGGCCAATGTCGCGCACATTCGCGTTTAGAACTGTCGATCCCCAATCGATCTCAATATTTCCTTCAAATTTCTTTCGCTGCCAATGCCTGCGCTCCGTCTTGAAAACCTTTTCTTCTAACGGCTGGATGCTCATTTCACGCCCCTCTGAGGATGCTATGTTCCGAGCCGCGGAGTGTCAAGTTTCCGATGCCATTACCGTCATTCACAGCCGTCTGCGCTAGTTTGTTTTCTTTTATTATTACAATAATTCCCCACTGTCCCTCCTGTGCACAAGTTCTTGCTGCAAGTGCGCACGCACATTTTCCTTCAGCCGCGAAAGCCCCAGCAAATCTTCGATGTCCCGTCGCGGCAATCCAGGCAAGAGCGCGGGCACTTGATCCGGAGATATATTGGGATGCCGCAGCAACGCGACCCTCACATTAACTAGTCCTGACCACTTGTCGTGACTGGCTACCGCCGCAACGATTCGCGCGGGAAGTGTTTCCTTGGCCAGAGTTTTCAGCAATTGCGACTGGGTGAGAAATGAATTATTGAGGGCCACGCGCGCAACCTGTTCAGGACCGTGCAGTACAAGCCCTGCCGCAATTCGCGTCGAACCGCGCCTTGCCAGCATAATTTTCTGCCCCAGCGATAATTGCGTCAATTGCGTCAGTATCCGCTCCTCCGCCAGGCGGCGAAGTTCCATGGAAGAAGTTGTCAGCAAACTG
>DATAPT010000014.1:0-5640 GCA_036265065.1 Candidatus Acidiferrales bacterium
GTGATCATCAGCGGAAGGCGGCGCGCCGACCTGCAGCGGTATATAGGCATTCGCAAAATTAAATACATGGGCTTATACGGTTGGGAAAATAAAAAAAATAAAAAGGTGCCGTATCCGGAGCGTGTCGCGCTGGCCCAGACGCTTGTGGACCTGCTGGCCGAGCTTCCCGCGTATCCCGGAGCATGGATTGAACCGAAGCTTAATAGTTTTTCGGTTCACCTGAAGGGATTGAAGCCGGAAGCGCAAAGCAAAGTGCGGCAAGCGGTGAAGAGGCGCGTGGAATTCCTGCCCGGAACATTGCAAGCCATGAACAACCTCCGCGATGTGGAGGTTGCCCCCGTCTCCATCGGAGATAAGGGAATCGCGGTGCGAAATATATTGCGCCAAACCGCGATGCGGGGAGCGCTGCCAATTTATTTTGGAGACGATTTGTCCGATGAGCCTGCTTTTGCGGCGGCGGGGAAGGGAGTTTCCGTTTTAGTCGGCAAGCGACGGGCAACGCAGGCCAGGTTTTTCCTGAGAGGACCCGCGGAAGTGACCACGGCACTTTCCAAAATGGAGGAATCGATTCGATGACAGTAGCGGAAACGCCATTTAATTTTTTTGCTGTTTCCTCGCTCACCCGTATCGGGAATCAGTCGGCGGCGACGATTGGGGAATTGCTGCAAGGGCTGCGTCATTGCAGCGATGCATCCATCTTTCACCACACATTTCAGACTCTGGGCGCTCATCATTTTTTAACCGAGAATTTTTCAAACGATTTTGCGCAGTGGGCCATGGCCGATGCCAACCGTGACGACCTCGGTGAGCAACTGGCTTCGCTCGATATACGCGACTATGTTTCGATCGCGGCTCTGCGCGAGGACTTATGCCAGTTGGTCGACGAATTCTGCTCCAATTTTCCGGACTATGCCAACCAGACGGTCCTGGAACGATTTTACTTTTGCGAAGGGCTGGAAGTGACCGTGCCCTTGGGCATTCAGGCAAAAACTCTCGACGAATTCAGGAACGGAATCGAGAATCTGAGCCACGCCGGTTTTTATTTTCATTTCATTTCCTCGCGGCTGCGATTGCAACTGAGGACGAACGATTTTTCGCATTGGCTGGCGGATGGTCTGGGCCTGACCACGCTGGCGGAAAGTATCAATCATATCGACATCTACACAAACACGCTGGAAAGCACGCGCGCCAAGATGCTGCGGCTCATCGACCGGGAGCGGAGGAAAATATGATCGATACCAAAGTTGCAGGCCGCATACCGCTGGAAGAATACGCGCGCGTTTTGGGCGAAGGAGAGATAGAGGAATTGCGGGCGCTCGCGAAACCCCTTCGAGGGCGCAGCATTGAAATGATCAATTCCACGGCGGTCGGCGGTGGAGTCGCGGAAATTCTTTGCAGGTTGCTTCCGCTTGGCGATGAACTTGGATTGAGCATGAAATGGGACGTGATGACCGCGGGGGAGGATTTTTTCGAGGTCACCAAGGGCTTCCATAATGCCCTCCACGGCGAGCCCTACCATGCCACGGCTCGCGACTTTGAAATTTATCTGGACTACAACAAAAGAAACGAAGCGCGGCTTCCTCTGGATGCGGAATTCGTGGTGATCCACGATCCGCAACCAGCCGCGTTGATTGAAGCCAGACAAAGGAATCGAAAAAATCACTGGGCCTGGCGCTGCCACATCGATTTATCGCATCCGAACAAGTCCGTCTGGAATTTCCTGGAACCGTTTGTGACGCGTTATGACGGCTCCATGTTTTCCTCGCCGGAATTCGCCAGAAAGCTTTCGATTCCGCAATATCTTTTCTATCCCGCCATCGATCCGCTATCGGAGAAGAATTGCGATTTGCCGGATGAGTTTATAGCCAGCGTTCTGGAGCGGTTTCAAATCGATCCGCAACGGCCCATCCTGACGCAAATCTCCCGCTTTGACCGGTTGAAGGATCCTTTGGGCGTGATTCGCGCTTATCGTATCGTAAAACGATACTTCGACTGCCAGCTCGTGCTGGCCGGCGGCGGCGCGCCGGATGATCCCGAAGGCGCCGTCGTGCTGAAAGAAGTCAGGCGCGAAGCGGAAAGCGATCCGGACATCAAAGTGCTCGAGTTGCCTGCATCGGCCCCACTGGAAGTCAATGCGTTGCAGCGAGCGTCCACTATCGTGATTCAGAAAAGTTTGCGCGAAGGATTCGGCCTGACGGTCTCCGAAGCGCTATGGAAACGAAAACCAGTGGTGGCGTCCGCCGTGGGAGGAATTCCGACGCAAGTGATTCACAAGCAAACAGGATTGCTTTCTCATTCGGTGGAGGGCACGGCGTACCAGATTCGATTTCTGTTGTCGCACCCGGACATTGCCGCCAAGCTGGGGGAAAGCGGCCATCTGCACGTGAAAGAAAATTTCCTGATTACGCGAAAATTGAAAAGCTATTTGACACTCTTTTTGGCAATGTCCCGCGGAATGTGAGACGCGAGCGATTCATCGAGTGACGCGGACATTTTTCAATCTTGAGGGGTTTTTGAAATGAATGCGCGCCGTGCGTTTCAGTCGGCGCGGCGCGCATTCTTTCCTCAGTCTCAGCGGTGTGCGGCGAGTTTTTAGTGGCGTCCGAAAGTGTAACCCACGGCGACCGTGTACTGAGGTACAACGTCGCTGCCGTATTGCTGGTTCAAATTGTGTACCCAGTGCAGGTCGAATTGCGGCTTGATAAATATGTCTGACTTAATGTAAATCTTCACGCCCACAGCCCCATGCAATTGAAAGTGATTGGAAGTAGCCACGACCTGGCTTGAGCTCTGGCAGATTTGGGTGATGCACGCCGACTGGTTGAAATAGAGCGACAACCTCGATCCGCCAATTCCGCCCTCCAGCACAGGAACAATTCGGCGATCACCGGTCGTTGGCTGATAAACAGCGTTAAAATCGTAAAAGGAAGGTCGGGCATTTAATCCAGCGCCCGGCAAATAATTAGCCTGAGCAAATCGGAAGGCGTACTCGGCGTTAACTCCGAGATGTGGCAGGATCATGAAATCGGCCCCAATCACGCCGAATGCGCCGCCGATTGTCGGACCAGGTTCGCATGCGAGTGTGACTTCATCGAAGACTTGTTTGGAAGCACAACCCGCACTCGTCCCCGCTCCATCGTTCGCGCTGCCCACACCAAAATACGCGCTGACACCCTGGGCTTTGGCCTGATTAACGCCAGCGAGCGTGAGAAGAACGAGTACCGCTATCGTTCGGATCGTGAACTTTAACAATGAAAATCTCCTTTAATTTAAGGTTTAAATAACTAAAAATTGATATTGATAAAATGTGCAGCCTTGGCTCTGAAAAAACATCCCTCGCTGGTCAAAATGGATTGGTAAACTGAGACCCATTCTCTTCGTTTCCCAATTTTACATTTTCAATTGGTTTCGCAATTTTTATATATACAGTAAACACCCTAAACTGTTCCCTTTCACCCCCCGTTTCCATTTGGATGGCTCAGCGCAGGCGATGGTTGCGCACAACCTTCAATCTATTTCGGCAAATTGGAAATTGCCTTAATTTAAATGGAACTTTTTCGTGGATCGAATTTTTCAAGGGTTTGCATCCATTCACGGTCTGTGGCAGTGGACGTGGGCTCATTTCTCGTTCAAAATGAAGGGCTGTAAAATGCGTTTCATAGGAATCTGTTCGTTCAGGAGAATTTGACCATGCCGCCACCAATGCCACAGCCGCCGAAATTGCCCATTCAGGGCGTAAAGAATCTTGTCGCCGTCGCCAGCGGGAAGGGAGGCGTTGGAAAAACCACCGTCGCCGTCAACCTCGCACTTTCGCTGAAGAACATGGGGGCGTCGGTCGGTTTATTGGATGCGGACGTGTACGGACCGAATGTGCCGATCATGCTTGGCACGGACGAGCAGCCGCAGGCGCTCAGCGAGCGGGAGATTCTTCCGGTTGTCGCGCAAGGCATAAAAATGATTTCGATGGGACTGCTCAATCCCGGTGACAAGCCAATGATCTGGCGCGGGCCGATGCTGCACAGCGTGATGCAGCAATTTCTGCGCAGCGTGATGTGGGGCGAGCTCGACTATCTAATTATCGATCTGCCTCCGGGCACGGGCGACGTGCAGCTTTCGCTGATTCAGCTTGTACCCATTACGGGTGCGGTGTTGGTCACGACGCCCTCCACTGTTGCGCTGGCCGATGTGCGCAAGGCGATGGAAATGTTTCGCCAGGTCAATGTGGATATTCTCGGTGTCGTTGAGAACATGAGCTTCTTCAGCTGTCCGCATTGCGCGGGCCGCATCGACGTCTTCGGACATGGTGAAGGCAAGCGCATCGCGGAAATGTACAGCGTGCCGCTGCTCGGAGAAATCGAAATCGATCCGCAAATTCGTATCGGCGGCGATAGCGGGAAGCCGGTCGCTTTGCTAGGCCCGGATGCACCCGGCGCGAAGAGTATTTATGCGATGGCGCGAGCAGTAGCCGCCCGCCTGGATGCCAAGCCGGAATCGGCGCGCGGGCCTGTCGTTGAAATTGATTAGGTTTTAAGTGGCATAGGCTTCAGCCTGTGCGGTTTTAGGCTTTGCAAGGACTAACTCCGCACAGGCTGAAGCCTATGCCACAAAAACCCAAAGGCGGTTTCTTGTCAGCCCGGAACGCGTGTGTTAGCTTCACTTGTTTAAATTCCATCGAGGTGCATGCATGATTCGCAGCCATCATGGCCGGACGCCGCAAATTGCCGCGTCGGCCTATATCGATCCGCAAGCAGTGGTGATCGGAGACGTCAGCATCGGAGAATTTTCAAGCGTTTGGCCGTGCACCGTCATTCGCGGCGACGTGAACTGGATTCGCATTGGCGCGCGCACCAATATTCAGGACGGCTCGATCCTGCACGTGTACAAGGATACGCATCCGCTGGTGCTGGCCGATATGGTTACGGTCGGGCACGGCGCTATCCTGCACGGCTGCACCATCGAATCGCGCGTGCTGATCGGCATGGGCGCAATTTTGCTGAATGGCGTGAAGGTCGGCGAGAACTCAATCGTAGCGGCAGGCACATTGGTTCCCGAGGGAACGATCATCCCGCCGGGCAGCCTGTTCATGGGCCACCCCGGAAAATTCAGGCGCACCTTGACGCCCGAAGATCAGGCCAGCATCGAAGCCTACGCCACGCGCTACGTGGAATATTCGGAAACGTACAAAGCGGAAGCAAAATAAAGTGGAACACGGAAAGTTTCGCACTGGAAAGTCCCGCAACGAACAGTCCCGGACTGAAGAGTCCCGGACTGAAAAGTCCAGGAGGGACGACAAACCATAGCCCACCGTTTCAACGGTGGGTGGGTCAACGCAAATATTCGAAGCCCCAGAGGGGCGACACACGTGTTTGGATGGCAAAAAATCTAAAATTTCGATTCACGCCATAAAGATTCAAAAGCTCAACACAGAGAACACAGAGTTTAAAGGCAGAGTTCCACAGAGAAATGCGGGGAAAATAAAAATGTTTGCATCACCAGTCACGAGTCACCAGCCACCAGTCACAGGATTTCCCATTGTCCGATAAAGCAAAATTTCAGGCCATCAAAGGCGTGCGCGATATTCTTCCCCCGGAATCCGCGTTGTGGAACCGCGTCGAACAGACCGCGCGGGAAACTTTCGGC
>DATAPT010000015.1:0-3604 GCA_036265065.1 Candidatus Acidiferrales bacterium
CCCTGCAAGGCCCAAAAAAAAATCCATAGGCTGAAGCCTGTGCTACTGAAAGCGAATCACGATCCTGATTCGCTGTAGGCCTTCTTCATTGATTTTTCGGCTTCGGCTTGCGCGCCGCCTGTGTCATCCGCGGTCTGCTTGGCTTTGTTGTATTCATTCACGGCGCGTGTGCGGTCTCCCTGAATATCGTAAATCCTGCCAAGGTAGATGTGCGACCAGACTTCCGTCCATTTCGTGGTCAGATCCGTTGCGCCGTCAAGCGCGTCGCGGAAGGATTGCGCCGCCGCGGCATAATTCCGCTGGTAGAAGAACGCTTCGCCCATGCGAAATTCAGCCAGAGCATTCAGGCGGTCCTGCTCGATGGCCTTTTGGTACTGGATAACGGCGTCGTAGTAGCGGCCAAGGGCGGCAAGCGACTCGCCGCGCGCAATAATTCCCCGGACGCGCAGGCGCTGGTTCGATTTCAAAATGTAATCGTGCGGGTCAAGAATAATTCCGTCCGGCTTTGGCCGTCCGAAAGTTTCCACGGTGAACGGAGATTCTTTTCCGGAAATCGTGATCGTCTTGAATTCCGGATTTCCCTCTGTCTGCACTTCAATCTCGACGTCCATGTGGAAGACGTCCAGATTCTGTTTCGCTTTTCCGACAATCCGGAAACCTTTCTTGGTGCGGTAAACCACGTACTCGATGTTGAATTCCGGGACGCCAGTCGAGTGCAGCCATTGCGTGAAGAACGGACGCAGGCTGCCCGGATCATCCGAAACCGGGGCTGAGTTGCCCATTTTGAAATCAGCAGGCGCGGCCTTGGTCCTGTGCAGTTCCGCTAGTTGCTCAAAATCCTGAATGCGCGCTGATTTTCCGGCGTACCGCGTATAGAAATCCTTGAGCAAAGCATTAAAATTCGCGTCGCCGATAATCGCTCGAAGCATGTGAAACACGATCGCGCCTTTGTTCACGACAACGGATTGATATTCCTCGGTACCGACCTCGAGGCGGCCCGCGTCGGCAATGGGAGCCGAATCGTCAAACATCAACGCGCCCACCGCGAAATCCTCGATTGCTTTGTTCAGCGCATCCTTGCCCGAAGTTTGCTCCACATACATGCCCTCGGCGTACCGCGAGAGTCCGTCCGTGATCCACGCATCGGACGTTGTGGCGGCCGTGACTTGCGAGCCCCACCATTGATGCGCGACGAGGTCGGCCAGCAGACGTTCGTTCGGCTTTGCAGACCACTGGCGCGCGCTGATCAGCAGCAGGCCCGGAGCGGCATAGCCGTCCACCGTGCCGTCGGGCAGTTGCGCAACCGTCATGGCGGGATCGGGCAGAGGGCCAAACGTGTCATTAAAATAATCGATCACTTGGGCGAGGGAGTTCCCGTAATCCACTGCTGTCTTGGCAGCCGCCGGCGGCGTGTAAATGGAAAACGACATTCCTTGCGCGTGCTCCGGATTTAATTGCAATGGCGAGATTACAAAAGTTCCAGCGGATTCCGGCTTGTCCACTCGATAGGTGTACAGCATCCGTTCATTTTCCATCGGAGGAGGCGGCGGGGCGTTCCTCGGCGATACAGGCGCATCTGGTTTTGAGCGCGAGTTGCCGAGTGCCGGAGGCGCTCCTGCAGATGGCGCAGATTTTGAATTTGCGGGGGCGGGCAGTGCAGCTGGCTTTGGGGTCACCGATGTAGGAGCACCGGCCAAAGTTCCAGTCCCTACAACGGTCAAGTTGCCGGGCACTTCGATCTGAAAAATTCCCGTATAGCGATTGGAAGGAAAATCGGTCAGGGGAAACCAGCGCGAGGGAAGCAGCAAATATCCGCCGTCCTTGGCAATGTAGGCCAAGCGGGTGCCCTGATCGGGATTCACTACGCGGCTGGAAAGCGGGCCGCCGTAGTCGAAAACCAAAGTAATCTTTGATCCGGCCGGCACAGTGTCGTTCAGAGTGACGCGCAGTTTCTGCGCGGACTGATCGTCACGGTCAAAGTTCACCGGTTTGCCGGAGAGGTCTCGAATGGAATTGACGCGCAGGTTTTGATTTAATTCCACTTCGATGACGCGCGACGCGTCACTCGCCGCGAAGTCCACCTTGGCTTGCGCATTCATGACCTGGCCAAAAGTATCGAGCGATGCGCGGATTTCGTAATTCGTCGCGCGGAATGCTGCCACGGGAGCCGTTTGAACGGGCGCGACTCCGCGGCTTGGGCCTTGCGGCGCTCCTGGAGACTGGGCGCTGGCAGGCAATGCCAGAGTTGCGAAGCTTGCCAGGAACAGGAATAGGCGAAATTTCGACATGAGCTTAAGATGCCTCTTTCCGGAAACTACTTCGTAAAGACTAGGATACCAACTTGACCTGATGAGTTGCCAGCCCTTGCTTCGCAATCACCTCTACTTTGATTGACGTGAGCCTGGGTAGGTCGCACAGTGCCCGCCAAAAAAACTGGCGGCCAATACGGAACCGGTTTTGTAGAGGCCATCCGTCTCGTGCCTTTCGAGACGGATGGGCACTGTCGCGTCGACCGAAATCGATCCTAATTAAACTAAGGCTGACTTAACATCCCTGCAATCAGGTCGGCAGCTCGTTCAATCGCGCCGGGAGGGCCAAGCTTATCGCGAATTTCTGCCAGGCCACGGCGCATATCTGCTCGCGCATCCGGCGAATCGAGCAGGCGAATAACTTCGCTTGCTAGCCGCTCCGTCGTGAAATCCTTCTGCACGAGCTCTGGGACGACCTTCCTGCCCGCGATCAAATTAACCATGGCAAACATTGGGGTGCGCACTAAAAGGCGCGCTATGCCGGCCGTAAGTGGCGAAAGACGGTACACAACGACCATTGGCGAGTCCATTAGCGCGGCCTCGACCGTGGCGGTGCCGCTGGAGACGATCGACAGGTCGGCGGCACCCAGAGCGTCGTAGGTTGCATCTTCCACCACAACCATTGGCACTTCGGGGCTGAGATACTTGGCGATCCGATGCTGCGCCATGCCGGGCGCCAGCGCCAGAACAAATTGCACGGTGCGCTCTTTTTGGATTTGTATGGCGGCTTGCATCAGCGTGGGCATGTGATGCGCGATTTCGCCGGATCGGCTGCCGGGAAGAATTGTAATGATCGGCCTGCTCACGTCGAGACCGTAAGCGGCTGCAAACTCGGCGCGCGTCCGTTTGGCAAAAACATTTCCCACAAGCGGGTGGCCGATGAAATCGGTTTTCACCCCGCGCGACCGATACCATTGTTCTTCGAACGGAAATATGCACAGGCCGCGGACGAATCGCCGCCTCACCAGGTTGGCGCGCCACGGGCGCCATGCCCAGAACTGAGGGCACACAAAGTAGATGCATGGCACGCCCTGGCGCTTCAGCGCGCGCGCCATGCGCAGGTGGAAGCCGGGAAAGTCAGTGAGGATTGCGTATCGCGGTTTACGGCGGGCGGCTTCGCCTAGCAGGCGATTCCAGACGCGCTTCAGTGCTGGATATTTTTTGGCGATTTCCACGATACCTACGACGGAGACTTCGGAGCTGTCCGCTACAATTTCAACGCCAGCGTCGCGCATTCGCGTGCCGCCCATGCCGAAGAGATGGACGTCCGCGCGCACTTGCAGGGCTGTGGCTAG
>DATAPT010000016.1:0-2642 GCA_036265065.1 Candidatus Acidiferrales bacterium
GCCTGCGGGGGTAGTCCTTGCAAGGCCAAACCCCCGCACTGAAGCCCGCGCCACTTGAACGCAACTTCCAAACTTGCGCGTAGACCCAGGGTTGCAAAACATTTCCGCTCAGTGCAAACTTAATTTATGAGTACCTATGACCTGATTTGTATTGGAGCGGGACCCACGGGCCTGGCTTGCGCGATTGAAGCGAAACGCGCGGGAATGCACCCACTTGTGATCGACAAGGGATGCCCGTGCAACTCGCTGTACCACTATCCCGTGAACATGGTGTTTTTTACGACTCCTGAACTGCTGGAAATTGGCGATCTGCCGCTGACAATTGCTTCCGAGAAACCCACGCGCAGCGAGGCGCTCAAATACTATCGAAAGTGCGTTGAACACTATGATCTTGATCTGCGGCTCGGCCATCTTGTTGAGAAGGTGGAAGGCGCAAACGGAAAATTCATAGTACATACGCGCAACGAGCACGGAACGACCGCGCAATTCACAGGCAAGAAAATTGCCGTTGCCACCGGCTACTACGATCTTCCGAATCGCATGGGCATTCCCGGAGAAGATTTGCCGCACGTTTCGCACTACTACACGGAGCCGCATCCTTTCTGGAAACGAAATGTTGTTGTGATCGGCGGAAAAAACTCCGCCGCGGAAGCCGCGCTCGATCTTTACCGCAACGGCGCAAACGTGACTCTTGTTCACCGCCGCGCGGAACTCGGCTCAACCATTAAATATTGGGTTCGCCCGGACATCGAAAACCGCATCAAGGCCGATCAGGTCCACGCGCTTTTTGAAACACATGTGCAACGCATAGAAGAGGGCCGCGTCATTGTTTCCAATCACAAAGGCGAATCACCGCTGCCCGCAGATCAGGTTTTCGCCCTGACGGGGTATCATCCCGATTTTCAGTTTCTGCGTTCCATGGGCATCATGCTCGACCCGCAGACCAATAAGCCCGTCATGGACCCGCAATCGCACGAAAGCAATGTTCCGGGGATTTATGTGGCTGGAGTCGTGACCGGCGGCAACCATACCAGCGAGATTTTCATTGAAAATGGGCGCTTCCACGGCAAGCAGATTGTTGCCGCATTGACGGGTTCGCGCATAGATTCTCCCGCGAAGGTTTGACACTATTTTCCACACGATGCTAGAGTGAATGGCACCGAGCCGAAGTAGCTCAGGCAGGCATTGGGGCGAAGATGCCAAATGGCACTGAGCCAAACCTTGCTTTGAGGTTTACGTCAACCGCAAGCGCGTTTGCTCAGACGGATGTGAGCTTTGGTAAACGATAGCCCATTGCCGTCACCCGGGATAACTGTAGTTTTAGGCATATTCATAGCTTTGGTGGGGATTAAGGTAATCGGGGGCTCGCTAAATGCTGTCTCTTTCTGCATCCTCGTAATCTTGTCTTTCATTCTTTCGCACTTTATACTGCAGTTAGCGATGCGATTTCGACGATAAGTGCCGGGAGGTTGGAATCCCCGGTTTTGGTAAGCCAAAGATAAGCAAAAGTAGTCGCACGTCAATGAGCCGCATTCTCGCTAATTGTTTTAGAATCAATCAGGGCCGAAGTAGCTCAGTTGGTAGAGCAGTCGATTCGTAATCGACAGGTCTCCGGTTCAAGTCCGGACTTCGGCTCCATCTCTTTTTCGATTCACGCCTGTAATGCTCAAACTGAAACGCACTTACGAACCGGCGGACTCGCAAGATGGATACCGCGTGCTTGTCGACAGGCTATGGCCTCGCGGAATATCCAAGGAAAAAGCCAAAGTTGATCTGTGGATGAAAGAAATTGCGCCGTCCGATGCGCTTCGGAAATGGTTTGGGCACGACCCTGAACGTTGGATGGAATTTCAGGCTCGCTATCGCAAAGAGTTGCAGAAGCAGGGTGAACTTATAAAGGAAATCAGGCAGCTGGATAAGAAATACCGCACGGTTACGCTGCTTTATTCCGCCAAAGACGAACTGCACAACCAAGCGGTCGCTCTTCTCGCATTCCTCGAAAGGCGCGCTTAACCACGAATATTCCCGAAGAAATAAATCGCATCAGGCATGCGCGGAACTGACGGCGAGTTCCTTCCGGACCAAAGGTGCAACGCGCTTCCCAAGAATTTCGATGGCGCGCAGCATTTTTGGATGAGGTAGCGTGGAGACGCCCATTTGAAACGTGACGCGCGAAATGCCGCCCAGCACTTCATTTACGTAAAGTATTTTTTTAGCGACCGTTTCCGCGTCGCCGATGAGCAGCGCGCCGGTCGGCCCGCGCACTGCGTCAAACTGTTTGCGCGTTGTCGGCGGCCAGCCACGCTCTTTACCAATTTCAGTAAATGTGTGCGCATACCCCGGAAAGAAATCTTCCGCTGCCTCTTCCGTAGTTTCTCCCAGAAAACCGATGGAGTGGAGTCCCACGGAAAGTTTTTCAGCGGGATGGCCAGCCCTTCGTCCTGCTTCACGATAAAGATCGATCAGCGGACGGAAGCGTTTCGGTTCGCCGCCGATGATCGCGACCATAAGCGGAAGGCCGAGAATCCCAGCTCGAGCGAAGGATTCGGGCGTGCCGCCGACGCCTATCCAAATCGGCAGCGGATTTTGCAGCGGTCGCGGGTAGATCGCCTGACCAGTAAGCGGAGCGCGATGCTTTCCGG
>DATAPT010000017.1:0-2846 GCA_036265065.1 Candidatus Acidiferrales bacterium
AGAAGTGCCAGCAAGAAAATCCAAAGCCCATCCATAAAATGCCAGTAAATTGAGGCTAACTCCGCTGCCGTTTCCTGCGAAATGCGTGACTTTCTCCACGGGCGGAAGGCTACATAGAAGAGAAAGAAAATTCCGCCCGCCAGATGCGCGCCGTGCGCAGCCGTCAGGACGTAGAAAAAACTGCTGCTCGGATTCGTGGCCAGCAGCATTCCTGCGGCGGCGAGTTGGCGCCAGGCAACGATTTGCCCCGCCAGGAAAAGTATCCCCAACCCTGTGGTCACCCACCACAGGGATTGAAATACTTCACGCTCGCCGCTCGCCAACTTCTTTCGCGCCACGATGATCGTGACGCTACTTGTGAGCAGGACCGCTGTGTTAAACCAAAGGACCGGAGGAATCGGCGTGCGCTGCCAATCCGTCCCCAGCCCTCTTCGCACAATGTAAGAGCTGGCCATGGCCATGAAAAACATAACGATGGCCGCAAGCCCAAGCTGCAAGGCCGTGAAGTAAGCGCGGCGCGGAAATGGCCGCCGAGATCCGTGGCCGTCTCCATCACCATCGCCACCGGCGGGCGGAGGAGTTCCGCCACCTCGTCCGGCATCTATAAGTTCGACATCATCGAAAACTGTTCCTGGCATTGTTTAATCCTGAAGGGCTGATTCCGCAGAGCCCTCGCTTTTGCGAATTAATTCAGGCGCAAGGTGCTGGGGAATGTAATCATCCGCAGCGCCGGGCACGCTGAACTCATATGCCCCATGGTACACAACGGGCTCAACGCCGCCAAAATTGTCAAACGGCGGAGGCGTGGGAATTGACCATTCCAAGGTTGTGGCATGCCACGGATTTTCTTCCGTGGTTTTCTCGCCTGCGAGCAAGCTCCAGAAAAAATTGAACAGGAAAATCAACTGCACGCCGATGGTAATAAACGCCGCCACGCTGATGAACTGGTGGAGCGGCTGCAATTTTTGCAAGAAAGGCCCTGCGGTCATTTCCGAATATCGCCGCGGATTCCCGGCCAATCCCAGAAAGTGCATCGGCATGAAGACGGCGTATACGCCGATAAACGTGAACCAGAAATGAACTTTGCCGATACTCTCGTTCATGAAGCGGCCAAACATTTTGGGAAACCAGAAGTAAAGCCCGGCAAACATTCCAAAGATGGCCGCGACGCCCATGATCAGGTGGAAATGCGCGACGACGAAGTAGCCGTCATGCAGATACAAATCCAACGCAGGCTGCGCGAGGAACAAGCCGGAAAGGCCGCCCGTCACAAAGAGCGAAACGAAGCCGAGAGCGAATAGCATGGCGCAGTTAAATGTAATTTTGCCGCCCCACAACGTGCCCAGCCAGTTAAATGTTTTGATCGCGGAAGGCACGCCAATCGTCATCGTCAGAATGGAAAACGCGAAAGCCGAATACGGGCTCATGCCGCTGATGAACATGTGATGCCCCCACACGCAGAAGCCCAGGAAGCCGATGCCGCATACCGCTCCGACCATGGCGCGATACCCGAAAACTGGCTTGCGTGAAAATGTGGAGAGCAAGTGTGACGCCACGCCCATGCCGGGAAGAATGGCGATGTAAACCTCGGGATGTCCAAAGAACCAGAACAGGTGCTGCCAGAGGAGCGGCGAGCCGCCCTTGTGCCAGGTGACTACCTGATCGGTGACCACGAGGCCGCCGGGAATGAAGAAACTGGTTCCCGCAACGCGATCAAGCAGGAGTAGGATGCACGCGGCGAGAAGCACGCCGAACGCCAGCAAGCCAAGAATGGCCGTGACGAACCATGTCCAGCAAGTCAGCGGCATTCGACCGAGCGTCATGCCCTTCGCGCGAAGATCGATGAGCGTCGTAATAAAATTGAGCGCGCCCATCAGCGAAGCACCGCAAAAAATTGCCAGGCCAACGATCCAAAGCGTCTCTCCCGCGCCTTGCCCGGGACCCACCATTTCTCCAAGAGCACTCAGCGGTGGGTAGGAGGTCCAACCGCCAATCGGCGCGCCGCCAGAAACCACAAAGGCGCACATCATGACGACGAGTGAAACGAACGTGGTCCAGAAAGAAAGCATGTTCAGGACGGGAAACGCCATGTCCGCCGCGCCAATCTGAATGGGCAGGAAATAATTGCCATACCCGGATTGCGGCGCCGTCGTGAGCACCATGAAGACCATGATCGTGCCGTGCATGGTCATCAGCGCCAGGTACTGCTCCGGCGTCATCTGGCCGCCCTTGAAAAACGCAAATTTTGCGGCGGGCCAGCCGAGGTGCAAACGCATCAGCAGGGAAAGGCCCATGCCGACGAAAGCCGAGAACAAGGCCAGGCACAGATATTGAATGCCGATCACCTTATGATCGATGCTGAACACATATTTCCAAATGAAACCGGTCGGTGCGTGGTGCGCGTGGCCGCCGTTTTCGTGTGTCACCATTGAGGCTCTCCTCAGGGTCTTTGGTAGAACAGGCTTCAGCCTGTTAATTTTTATTTCCGCAGAGCAAATCCAAAATCGACAGGCTGAAGCCTGTCCTACTGAAAATCTACTGGTTTGCCGCTGCCTGGTCTTTCATCCACTTTTCGAAATCGGGTTCGGACATCACGCTGAGCATGGTGTGCATGCGGTAGTGGCCCAATCCGCAAAGTTCGGCGCAAGCGATTTCATAGTCGCCGGGCTCGGTGGCCGTAAAGTGCATGTGAATTTCCATGCCCGGCACGGCATCCTGCTTCAACCGCAATTCGCGCACGTAAAAACTGTGCGTAACGTCCTGCGATCGGATGATGAGCTCAACTTCCTTGCCGGCAGGTACAGCGATCACCGGAGAAACTACGTCATCCTTGGAAGCCGGGTCGG
>DATAPT010000018.1:0-18749 GCA_036265065.1 Candidatus Acidiferrales bacterium
ACCTTCAATCTTGTAAGGATGAAGCGGAAGCTTTCAACGAGATTGGAAATGTGGCGGAGCAGCTCTTTCCCAAATGGTCAGGCGCTCTATGCATCACCAGCGCTTCCAGAACAGCGGTTGAGACGGTTGCCGATTGGGGTAAGACCTCTGGCGGAGAACGCGTGTTTGCCCCAGATGACTGTTGGGCGTTACGCCGTGGCCAGCCGCAATCGTTCCGGCGCGGGGAAAAAACAACGCCTTGCCAACACATCGATCCCACAGATGTGATGGAGTCGCTCTGTGTCCCCTTCATGGCGCAAGGGGAAGCACTCGGAATTGTGAGTTTGCAAAGGAGAATCGGCGAGGAACTTCAGGAACGCGAGCCACGGTCCTCGGGCGAAGCAGAACGCCGGCTGGCGGCAGTTCTGGTGGAACAAGTTGCCCTGGCACTTGGGAATTTGAAACTAAAGGAAAGCCTTCGGAATCAATCTATTTGCGACCCGCTGACTGGACTTTTCAACCGCCGCTATATGGAAGAATCGTTGGAACGGGAGTTCAGCCGGGCGAGCCGCAACAAAAGCACAGTTGCGATTGTCATGATGGATCTCGACCACTTCAAGCGTTTTAACGATACTTTTGGCCATCAGGCCGGCGACGCACTTCTTCGTAGCTTCGGAGATCTCTTGAAAAGGGACTCGCGGGGGCAGGATATGGCCTGCCGCGTTGGTGGAGAGGAGTTCGTCCTTGTACTCACAGATTCCAATCTGGCCGGTGCTCTCCGCAGAGCGGAAATCCTGCGTCAGCAAGTAAAACATCTGAGCGTGGAATATGCCGGCCAGCTTCTCGGGGCCGTCAGCATCTCGATGGGTGTGGCTCTATATCCTGATCATGGCACCACGATGGGTGATGTTCTGAGGGCCTCCGACCAGGCATTGTATTGCGCGAAACGCGAAGGGCGTGATCGCGCATGCGTGTGGGCCGCGGAGTCCGTAGTCTAACGAGTCAGCGTGTGAACTGGAGAATCATTGTGGGTCGTGGCTTTCAGCCGCGAAGTAAGTTCTGCAAAATGATTGCGGCTTCACAGGCTGCGGAAAAACCGAATACTCTGTCATTCTGAGCGAAGCGAAGAATCTCTCCTTGTTTCTTTTCCTATACTTAAATCGAAGAGAGATTCTTCGCTTCACTCAGAATGACAGAACAAGGGCTTTTTTCCCGCAGCCTGTTCACCCGCTGAGCTAAATTTACTTGCCGTATTGCTCGTCGCTGACCTGCTCCATCCAGTCAACCACCTTGCCATCCTTTTTTTCCTGAATGGCGATGTGCATCATCGCAGTCGTTCGTGTGGCCCCGTGCCAATGTTTTTCTCCCGGTGAAAACCAAACCACATCACCGGGACGAATCTCCTCGACCGGTCCGCCTTCGCGCTGCGCCCAGCCGCAACCGCCCGTGACGACCAGAGTTTGCCCGAGCGGATGCGTGTGCCACGCCGTCCGCGCGCCCGGTTCGAACGTTACGCTCGCTCCTTGCACAAACGCCGGATCGGGCGCCTGAAATAGCGGATCGATGCGCACGGTTCCGGTGAACCAATCCGACGGTCCCTTGCCGGAGGGTTGTGAGCCAACTCTTTTGATTTCCATTTTCCTGCTCCTTTTTAAACTCTATGAAGTCCATCCTGCGCTTGTGCAAGCTTTCTTGCCAGCTTGCTCCGGCGGCAGCGTGGTGTCCCAAAGATTTGCGGTAATGCGGCACCCGGTTACTCCACTTGTTGCGTCTGAAACCAGCCACAGGAGCGGCGGAATCATGATGTCTGGCTGAATTAATTTCTGGCGCGCTTCGGGAGCCAGATCGCTCGGGACCATGCCGGTATCGGTGGCTCCGCCGGGCAAAAGCGCGTTTACCGTTACGCCTGTGCCAGCCAAATCCTGCGCCCAAATAATAGTTTCTGATTCGAGCGCGGCCTTCGATGGGCCGTAGGGTGAAAAGCCGGCGCGTCGCATGGTTTCGTGGTTCATCGAAATATTGACGATGCGGCCCCAGCCCCGTTTCATCATGTGCGGCACAACGGCGCGAGCCATAAGAAACGGGCCGTTCACATTCGTGTCGATAATCATTTTCCAGACCGCCGGATCGGTTTCCCAGAATCTGGTCGGAGTATCGAAAAATTTCTCGCTGACGAATCGCATGCCGCGCCCCGCGTTGTTGATCAGAATGTGCACGCCGCCAAATTCGCGCACGGTTTCGTTCACTACACACGCGCAATCCTCTTCGCGCGACGCATCGGCCAGGTACTGGCGGACGCTGCCCGCTGCCGGATTTTTGGCTACTTCCTCCGCTACCTGATCTATTTCCTTACGATTGCGCGCTGCGGTCAGCACCACGTTTGCCCCCGCGCACGCAAGGCCCAAGGCCATCGAGCGGCCCAGCCCGCGTCCCGCGCCTGTAATGATGGCTGTCTTTCCCGAAAGTTTTCCGTCCGCCATAAAGTGAACAAAACCTCTCCGCGCCGTGCAGTAAATGCGAGCGCAAGATCTTCCGGCAAGTCGTGGCATAGGCTTTAGCCTGTGCGGTTTTAATATTTGCAAGGCCTAAAAGCGCACAGGCTAAAGCCTATGCCACAAAATTCTACACCCACCCGGATTTGCAGCTTCACTTCGATGCGCGCAGACGGCACAATGCTTTAAGTAGCACAGGCTTCAGCCTGCGGAATTTGCTCCTTCAAGGACTAACCCCCGCAGGCTGAAGCCCGCGCCACATAAGACCATGCCCACACGCCACGACAAAGCCACGCTCCTCATCGTGGAAGACGAAGCCAAGATGAGGCGCCTGCTCGAATTGCGTCTCGGCGAAGAAGATTTTCTAGTCCACTCCGCTGGCGATGCCGAAACAGGGCTTCAACTTCTGGTGCGCGAAAAACCGGACCTCGTGGTCACCGATTTGCGCCTGCCGGGAATGAGCGGCCTCGAATTTTTGCAGGCCGTGAGGCGCGCAAACGCAGCTCTGCCCGTTGTGGTGATGACGGCATATGGCACCGTCGAATCGGCCGTCGAAGCCATGAAAGTGGGCGCGAGCAACTACGTCACAAAACCGTTTTCTTTCGATGAACTGGTGCTCGTGATCCGCAAGGAACTCGATTCCCATCGGTTGCGCGAGGAAAACCGCTCGTTGCGTGAAGCGCTGGGCCGCCGCTACTCCTATAAAAATATCATCGCGCAGAGTGACAAAATGCAGGCCGTACTGACGCTCGTCGAGCGCGTCGCGCCCACCAATTCGACAGTCTTAATCGGAGGCGAAAGCGGCGTCGGAAAAGATTTGATCGCGCGCGCCATTCACGAGCATTCGCAGCGCGCCTCGGGCCCCTTCGTGAAAATCAATAGCACCGCCATTCCTGAAAATCTTCTGGAAAGCGAACTATTTGGATACGAGAAAGGGGCATTTTCTGGCGCTACGGGAAGCAAGCCGGGAAAATTCGAGCTGGCCGATAAGGGCACGCTTTTTCTGGATGAAATCGGCGATGTGCCTGGCGCAATCCAGGTGAAATTGTTGCGAGTTTTGCAGGACCGCGAATTTGAGCGCCTCGGCGGCACAAAAACATTGAAGGTCGATGTGCGCCTCGTTGCCGCCACCAATCGCGACCTGCGCGCCGCGCTCGAAGACGGCACATTCCGCGAGGATCTTTACTATCGCCTGAACGTCGTGGCCATCGACATTCCGCCGCTGCGCGATCGCAAGGAAGATGTTCCCGCCCTCGCCAGTTTTTTTCTGGAGCGCTATGCAAAGGAATCCGCAAAGACCATAACGTCCATTACTCCGGAAGCCGTGAGGCGCCTGATGGATTATCACTGGCCGGGAAATATCCGCGAGCTGCAAAACATTATCGAGCGCGGCGTGGCGCTTTCATCGTCCTCCACGCTCGACGTGGCTGACATCTATCTCGATGATCCCGCGAAGCGTTCCCACGCGCCCGGCGCCTCTCCCTATGTTCTTCCCGCGGGCGTAACGCTTGAGCAGTGGGAAGATGAAACCATCCGCGAAGCCCTGCGCCACGCCAACGGCAATAAAAGCCAGGCCGCCCGCGCTCTCGGCCTCTCGCGAAACGCGCTCCGCTACCGCCTCTCAAAATTAGGCGTCCCCGATCCTGCAGATGCAGAAAATTGAGTTGATTTTGCTAGAGCCTATTTTTCCAATAACCAGGCCGCCGTCGTCCATGCGCAATGGGAAGAATTTGAATGCGGAATTCTGATTCAAAATAAACGACAGTAAATGGAAAACAAGGGAGATTTAGCTTTCGAGTACCATTGATGCCGCGTGGCCAACGACGAGGGGCTTCGAGAATCTTGTCGATGACTCGGTTGAGTTCGCTTACAAACCTATTCGCTGCCCGGGGACTGCGCTCGCGATACCAGCGTGCCGCAATTTCAGCCTCCTCGACAGCAGCCGGATGAAAAAAGAAATCAGGAGCAGTCATTCAATTGCTGAGGAAAGTCTTCGCCTAGCCTTTTCGAGCGAGACGGGTTTGACTTTTCCCGAATTTAGGTCTTCCATACGACGGATGATTTCAGTGTCCCATGCTGCTTGGACAGATTCATCTTCTGCTTCATCCAGGCTCTCGATTAGCGAACCTGCGAGCTCCGCTCGTTCTGCCACCGGAAGATCTAGCGCTTTTTTGAGAAGTTCCGATGCTTCTTGGCTCATAAGCTAATTATATATCCAAAAACATCGCGAATTGCATGGTTTATGGCTAATAGTACTGACTCTTGGGTTCTCCTTTTTGGTTGCACCCGCGCGATGCGCTACGCTACCGCCTCTCAAAATTAAGCGTTCCCTATCCTCCGGAAAAAGAAACCATGGAATAGAAATCTCCAAAGGTTGTTTCGTTTTATCTTCAACTAAAAAACGGCAGGTTCAATGCTGGAGGAATTTATTTTGATTATTTCAACTAAATTTAACGTTGACTTTGAAAATTCTTCTTCGATTTTAGAAATCAACGCCATTCTTTCTTCCGCACCCATCACAGGATGCTGAATGCGCGGCGGAACCTCATCATAAGTTATGCCATCAAGCATGCGCCCCGCGGCGGACTTTCGCACGCCGCCCCATTGTTTGAAAAAGAAGGCCACGCCTGCTCTCTTGCACTGATCCCGTATGGAAATGAGCCATTCCTTTTCCATAGGCCTTGCCCCGTGCCCGCTTTCACCGCCAATAATGGCCCAATCAATCCCAGCAAAATTTACAGTGCCGAGGTCTTCGAGCAATGGCTCGATGGAAAGAAAACGCATGGCCACCTGCGCGTTCTGTAAATCCTCAATGCGCGGAAGTCCATATTTTTTATTTTCGACGCTCACTCCCCACCAGATGTGTTTTTCACGTGCGGCAAATTGCAACGACGTGTTAAGCAGTTCGCGCAACCGGTCCGATCGCTTCGTGAGCACCTGATATGTATGCCAATTTGCCGCAACCATCACTCGTACAACGGCCGCAATATATTCGTCAGGCACGTCTTCGTGAAACAGGTCGCTCATGGAATTCACGAAAATCATTTTTGGATTTTTCCAGCGCAAAGGCTCCGCCAGTTTCCCCGGCACCAGGCGCAAATCGAACCCCTGCTCGTAGGGATGTCCCTTCACTCCGCGAAAGCGTTCCGCGAATGTTTCCGCGTAACAATGCTTGCACCCATCGCTGATTTTCGTACAACCCCGAATGGGATTCCATGTTGCGTCCGTCCATTCAATTGCAGTTTGCGAACTCATTCCATTTCCGTCCTCACAAAAAACAAACAATTCAGCAATCTACATTAGATGCTGGGAATTCCTGGCGGGTCGAATCCGTAATGCCAGTCCAGAAAACTACTTAAAACGTTGTGGTTGAAATCCACCACCCACTGCGCGATAAGCACCGAAGGTTGCCAGAAATCGTACGGTTTTCAAAATCAATTGATCTTGCATCTTTCTGATACTAATGCCTTTAACAATACCTGTTAACCTTGTAAGGTTTGGCCCTCACCCTGCACCTGTCCAATCGTAGAGAGACACCTGAGTATGTGATTCGGCTGGAGATCGACCATGAAAAACCATCCAGGGAAAATCGAAAAGCTTCTGTTGGCCGGCGTCCTTTTCCTTGGGATTTGCACGGTGACGGGCGCGCAGCAGGGGCCATCCGCATCGCAGCAGCCCATGGAGATCCCCCCGCAGTATGAACCAAATTATTCGGGCCAGACGCAGGGACGGCCATCTCAAGCAGGACCGCAGCAAGATCAGCAGAATGATTCTGGCGCGGCTCGCGTCAGCTATTTGAGTGGCGACGTTTCCACCCAGCACAATGGCTCGAGTGACTGGACTGCCGCGACAGTCAACACGCCAGTCGTGAATGGCGACCACATTTCCACGGCGCAAAATGCGCACGTGGAAGTTCAAATGGATCACGCCAACATTCTGCGCCTGTCCGGCGAAACGACCGCCAATGTCACGAATCTTTCCCGCACGCAAGTGCAACTGCAAATCGGCCAGGGCCTGGCCAATTACGAAGTCCTGAAAAATAACGAAGCAGCTATTGAAATTCAAACGCCCAATGTCGCCATTCACCCGGACATGGGCGAAGGCAGCTACCGCGTCCTCGTGAACTCGGATGGCGAAACGATTGTCGACGTGCGCAAAGGCTCCGCCGAAGTTTCCACGCCGCAGGGTAGCACACGCGTAGGCCGCGACCAGCGCATCACGATTCAAGGCAACGCGGACAACGCGCAGTATCAACTTTCGGGTGCGCCTGGCCGGGACGATTGGGACCGCTGGAATTCCGACCGCGATCGCACTATCGAAAGCGCGCAAAGCTGGCAGCACACGAATCCCTATTACACCGGCACGCAGGACCTGGATGGCAACGGCCACTGGTCAAATGTTCCGGACTACGGCAACGTCTGGTTTCCTTCCGAACCCTCGGATTGGGCGCCGTATCGCGACGGACGCTGGGTGTATGAGCCCTACTATGGATGGACCTGGGTTTCGTACGAGCCCTGGGGCTGGGCGCCGTATCACTATGGGCGCTGGTTTGTGTATGGCGGAAATTGGGGCTGGTGGCCCGGTCCGGTTTACGGTGGCTATTATCCGGTGTGGGCACCGGCCTATGTTTCGTTCTTCGGTTTTGGAGGAGGCGGTTGGGGCACGGTGGGATTCGGAATTGGTTTTGGCGGCTATGGAAGCGTGGGCTGGATACCATGCGGTCCGGGCGATCGCTTCTTCCCGTGGTATGGCCGCGGAATTAACCGCGTGAATGAAGTCAGCATCAACAATATTCACAACACGAATGGCGGCATGAATCCGCTGAGGGAAGGCCCCCGCTCAATTTCCAACATCGATCGCGCAGGGGTCGATGAGCGCGTTCGCGGTGGAATCAGTTCCATGCACAGCAACGAATTTGGGAACTCGCGCGTCCCCCGGCAGCAATCCCGGATTGATCCCGGCGGTCTCCGGCAAGCAAGTATCATGACAGGAGCGAACCCTGTTTCGCCTTCGCACAACAGCTTTAATTCGATGGACCGGCAAGTCAATCCACGGTCAATCCCGAGCCGGTCCGTCAGCAACCAGCATTTTTTCAGCAACCCCTCGCGGAATAACGGCCCAATGCAGGCGGGACGCGGCGGCAATAGTCCTTCCGCTCCTGGCTATGGGCAGCAAATGTCCCGGCAATCCCAATCCATCCAATCGTCGCGCCCCGGATGGCATACCTTCACCCCGCCACCAGGACAAAACACGCAATCGAATGGCGGCAGGTCATTTGAACGGCAAAACACGCAGCAGGGGCGGCCCGGCTATTCGCAATCTCCATCAGGTTCCGCGCCGCCTCCATACCAAAATAATTCCCGCGGTGGCCAAAATTACGGCTCCAGCAACGAAGGCTACAACCGGGGATATAACCGGCCGACTTTGAACATGCAGCAACCCATAGTGACGCCGCGCGGCGGGTCTTCGGGTGGTTCGTATACAGCTCGTCCCATGCCGAGTGCACCGCCAAGCAGCGGTGGTTATCGGAGCGCACCACCAAACGGAGGCTATCACGGTGCTCCTTCGGGCGGCGGATCGCATGGAAGCTATTCAGGCGGCGGGCCCTCAAGTGGTGGTTCGTATACACCGCGTCCCATGCCGAGCGCACCGCCAAGCGGCGGCGGTTATCGGAGCGCCCCTTCGAGCGGAGGCTATCACGGTGCTCCTTCGGGCGGCGGATCGCGCGGAGGCAATTCCGGAGGCGGTTCACACGGCGGTTCTTCGGGTGGTGGACACTCGTCCTCCGGACATGACAATCATCACTGATCGATTTTCACCCCGTTTCACCTCTCACCTCACTCACCGTCAGGAGGCTTCGGAAGGAGCCTCCTGCCCTCCTCGGCAAGTGGGGCAGGGTAACAGATTTGGCAGGATGTGCTGCTTCGAACAGTCAAGCTTTCTGATCTGGGAGTAGAATTAATACAAGTAAGATTAGGAAGTAACGATTGGAACGCAACGTCGGAGGAACAGTCGCCATGCGAAAGAAATCTCTCTTTTACCCAGCCTTGATTCTGTTTTCACTTTTTGCTTTTGTATTCGCATCGTCCGCGTGGGCGGATGACGATCCGCCAGGAAGAGTGGCGCGGCTCAACTATATTCAGGGAAGTATTTCCTTCCAACCCGGCGGTGAATCGGATTGGGTGCAGGCCAGTCCGAACCGTCCTTTAACCACGGGAGACAATCTTTGGGCCGATCGGGATTCGCGGGGCGAATTGCACATCGGCAGTTCATCAATACGCATTGGCAGCGAGACGGGAATTACGTTTCTGAATCTGGACGACCGCACCGTGCAAATTCAGCTGGCCGAAGGGTCTCTCAACGTCAACGTGCGGCGTCTGGATGGCGGCGACGATTTCGAGATCGATACTCCGAATCTGGCCTTTACCCTCGACCGGCCTGGGGATTACCGCGTCGACGTCGAGCCTGACGGCAACGCCACGGTCATTACTGTGCGCTCTGGAGAAGGCGAGGCCACGGGCGGCGGCAGCGAATTCCATATGGATTCGAATGACCGCGCCACTTTCAGCGGAACCGATTCGTTGAACTATGACGGAGGTGTGGCACGAGGGTTCGATGACTTCGACCGGTGGTGCAATTCGCGGGATGACCGCGAAGAGCACTCACAATCCGCGCGATATGTCTCTCGCGACGTTCCCGGCTATGACGATCTCGATGACAATGGCGAATGGCGCAATGACCCCAATTACGGAAATGTGTGGTTTCCGACGCGAGTTGCTGTTGGTTGGGCTCCGTACCGCTATGGCCACTGGGCGTGGGTCGCGCCTTGGGGATGGACATGGGTTGAGGACGAGCCGTGGGGCTTCGCTCCATTTCATTACGGGCGCTGGGCTGAAGTCGGCGACCGCTGGTGCTGGGTTCCCGGGCCAATGGTTGTGCGGCCTGTCTACGCGCCTGCGCTTGTTGTTTTCGTTGGCGGACCGCGCTTCGGAATGTCCGTGGCGTTCGGTGGAGGCGGTGGAGGAGTCGGATGGTTCCCGCTGGGTCCGCGGGAAGTGTACGTTCCCCCTTACCGCACGAGTGAACGATACGTGCAGCGGGTGAACGTCACGAATACGACGGTCAATGTTGTTAACGTAACCAATGTATATAATAACCGTACAGAAAACAATGTAACTTATATGCATCAGCATAACGCGGGGGCGGTGACGGCCGTTTCCCACGACACGTTCGTGAACTCGCGAGCCGTAGCCGGCTCAAATGTCCGCGTCAACCAGCAGCAAATGCAGACCGCGGAAGTGCAGCGTAATTTCGCAGTGGCCCCGGTACAAAGGAGCGTGGTGGGCGCGTCAGCTCCCGCCGCCGTCAGGCCGCCGGCGGCGGTCATGAGCCGCCAAGTGGTGGTCAAGGAAACTCCGGCCCCGGTACGGCCGTCGTTCAACAACACTGCTCCGCAGCAAAACAGAACTTTCCGGCAGGCGGGCGCACCACCGGTTCAACAGCAACAACGGCAGCAGCAAGGCCAGCAACAACGTCCCGGGCAATTCCCGCAGCAGGGGCAACAGCAACCACAAACGAGGCAGCAAATGACGAATCAGCCTCCGCAGCAACCCGAAATGCAACAGCATCAACAAACAATCTCACCGCCACAACAGCAACAAGCGCAGCCACAGTTTCCGGCCCGTCAAAATCAACAGTCCGGGCAACCGCAGCAACCGCAAATGCAGCAGAGGCCACAGACATCAACGCCGCCGCAGCAAGAGCAGCAACGGCCGCAACAACAATTTCCTTCACGCCAAAATCAGCAGCAACCTGCAGACCAGCAGCATCAGCAACAAATGCGGCAACCACCAGAGCAACAGCAGCAACGCCCGCAGACTAACCAGAACAATAATCCTCCTGCCGAACAGCGACCGCCGGTAAGATTTGCGCCACCTGCCAGAACAAATGAAGACACATATCACCCGCATCAATTTGAGCATCCCCAAAATGCTGCTCCGCCGGCCGCTGCCGCGCCGCCGGCTCAGGCACCAAAAGAACTACCGAAACCTCAGGAGCGTGGGCAGGATTCTAAAAAGCAGCCCGATCCAAAAGATAATAAAAAGTAGCGTGATTTGACGAAGGTCGCTGGAGACGCGCCGCTGGGGATGCAAGAACTTTCCGCGGCGCGTTTTTTTTGTTTATTTATTATTTAGCAGGTTGCGATGGGGTAGCTCGCTCGCGGCCGGAGCCTTGTCCGCTTTCTTTACCACGACAATATTTTCCAGATAAACATCACTTCCATTCACGACGACGTCAGCCGTAATCTGATCTTCCGCCGACAGCGGCGTCAATTGATCGGGATTTTTCACCGAATACCCCATGGTCATCGCCATCATGAATCCCGGAATATCGGCGGCGTCGATCGTTACTCGCTGCTTTGCGGTATCCACGGAAACAACACGCCCGGAAAGGTGGTAGCGTTTCGGGCCCTCCGCCGTCTGCTGCGCGGGTTTGGATGACCCGCATCCGATCAATCCCGTGAAAAGAATCATTCCCGCCAAGACGATTGCGCTCAAAAACATTCTGCGTGCCTGGAATTTCGTGCAATCCTTCATGTGTCATCCTTTCATCCCGCGCATTTATCCCGGCCCATTACATGGCTGACAGCTGCCATTCTAGAATACAGAAACTTTCCGGGAACCTGTAGACGAATCATAAAAGTCGGGGCCACCAAAGAATTTGCGGCATCCTGGGATGTCGATCGCGCGCGAAGAAATCAATAGACCGAGGCAGATTACAATTTGAAATGAGTGGGAGAACTCAACGCAGAGAAGGAAAGCAATCCATTGTTGCGGTGATTTCGAGGCTCTAGACGTGAGTAAGGTTCATTTTCTTGTCGTACCATCGCGCAGCGTGAAGATCCGTGACATTAATCGCCGCCATTTCAATTCGGCAGGTTGCTGCGCGAGCGTCGCACCATTCGTCGAACACCCAATACCGAACGCTCGCAAGAAGCAGGCACGTATAGGGGCCCTGCGGTCTGCCTGACGCGTCATAGACCGCGTTGGCCAAACTCACGCATAAAGTTTCCTTCGCTCCCACATATTGCAGAATTTTCTGCTCGAAGTGCCCGACCGGGGTTATCGTTTGGTTTTTTGCATTAAGGTCGGCCAAGGCAATGTTGGCATATTCAATCCACACGGTAAAGCTGGAACGATTTACCAATACTAATGAGAGGTCCGCCCAACCGTCCTCACGCACAATTTCCACTTGCGGCTGAAACTTGATCTGAGCGGCCTTTGTTTCATCCCTCCCTCTTCGCCGCCAGGGTAGCCTGTGTATCCAGGCGCGCTCCTTTGTCGTATCCACGTAAATACTGTATATAATTAATGGTTAATGTAAATACAGTATATTACGTAAGCATTATACTTACGTAGTACTGCAACACGAAGTATTCAATTTTGTTCGTTTGGGGATTTGCCCAGCAATTTTAGCGCTGCCTGCTTTCGCGGAACACACCGACCCTGCTTCTTCGTAAGCTCAGACCAGGAATTCGTAATTCCAAAATAACCCCCTGGCCGAAGTACAAAGTTAACGACTTTCCGTGAGAAAACTCCGCTTACGGTTCCCGCTCCTCAGGAAATAGATGGCACGCGAGGCGGCGCGCAATAAAACGAAAAGGCTATAGTTTTACGATGCATTTCTGAATCGCATAGTGAACCAATTCAACCATTGAATTGACCTGTAACTTTAACATCAGCCTGCTTCTGTAGGTCTCCACGGTTCTTACGCTGATTAGAAGCGACGAGGCGATTTCTTTCGTGGATTTGCCCTCGGCGAGCAATCGAAGTACTTCCTGTTCCCTGTGAGACAGAGTCGCGCTCTCACGACCTTCAGGCTTTGAAAGCTGATTTTCTCTTCCTGATTTCATTTTTTCAAAGGAATTTGAACGAGGAGAACGGGATAGCGGAGTTGGCACAATCTCAATCACAAAGCAGCCCACATGCTCTACTCGACCGCGCCCATCGGTTAATGGAAAAAGATTTTCAACCCAACGGCCTATATCGGATCGTTTGGGCAACTTCCCGACAACCTCCAAATTCGTGGAGGGATTTCCGCTTGCTAAAACATTTTCCCAGAGCGGCACGATCTGTTCCGCAAAATCTCCCAGAATTTTGCCCATGGAACGCCCTAAATGCGCCTTTACCGGCTCGTTGTGCATCTCCGCCACACTTTGATTCAGCGCTTTATAGCGCAATCGCCGGTCACAAATGACGAGACCAACTTTAGACTTATCCAGAACTGAACTTAATTTGTGACGACGAAAGTAGCTGGTAATTAATGGGTGAATATCCGACTGGTTCTCCCGAAATCGCATGGCCCTCCGATGATGGCTCCGCAATTCGCCGAACGGAATTATGGACTTCGTTCACAGCTACTTTAGCATATTTGAAAATTAAATTTTTAGCACCGAAGGTCTTCCCATGAACCTCCATCGAAAAACTGTAAAACAATTGAATTTCGCATGCGGCGGAGCCAAATCGATCGCAAAATGCGAATTCGCATGAACCACAAGAGTAGGCCGTGACGCCACCATGCCATCTGATGTAAATTAAGATGTGCCAACGCAGTTCCCCGGTAGCTCAATGGTAGAGCATTCGGCTGTTAACCGAAGGGTTGCAAGTTCGAATCTTGCCCGGGGAGCCAAATTCTTCCGATACTTCCAATTTAGTCTCGGAATCTAACCAATCCAGACAATTCCGAACAATGCTTACGGCTTGAGGACGGACACAGATGCATGCATCCCCGCAGGCGTACTCGATGTCGGTTCAGGTACGAGCAGGACTTTCACAGAATCTGGCATCTTGTCGGCGGTGGCTAATAGTTGGGTGACTTGCCACAACTGCGTGTCGGTGAGTGCGTTCTTGAAGCTGGGCATGCCCGTCAGGCGGATTCCGTTCTCGACCACCCAATGAGTTTCGCCCGGCGGATCATCCGTGACCCCTTTGCCCTTAAACAGCAACGGCGAATGAGGATACATACCGTCGGACATGGCAGGTGCTGGCTGATTGGGCAGGCCATGGCACATGGCGCAATTCTGCTTATACAAATTTGCGCCGGCAACAAGATTTACTTCGTCCGCGGGCACCGCGGGCGCGGGCAACGTTTCCTTGCGCATATGCGCATTCTTGGACTTGCTTGCAATCTTTTTCTCGTAAGGTAATGGAGAATCGGCTGTTGCCACAGGAGCCATCCCTGATACGAAATAATAATAGGTCCCGCCAACTACGAGCATTGCTCCTATAACCACTCCAATAACGAAGACTTTCAACATAAAATGCCTCCCGTTGCAAAATAATGGCGTCGATATTAAGGAACAAATCGCGTCATGGCAAGACGGATATTCACAAAATGTCCAAGGGACTATTGTGGAGCGCCGAGATATTACGCCCCTTTTCCACTTTCATCCCACCGAGCACCTCGAGGACCATTACCGTCTGCTTATGGATGAATTGCGGAAGAATGGGGATGGTATCGCGCGTAAACAGATAGGGCAATCCACTTTATGTGGTCAAATACTATTTAGGTTGCCTATTAATACCGTCAGGGACTTAATCGCTTCCCGAACAAAACACAAATATCGTTTTGAAAATTGAAATGCAAACTTGTCACAGCCGCCAATTGCCAAGCGTTGCGATGGTTAAACGAACAAATTTGTGCATCTCACCCTCTATTTACTTCATTCATTTAAAAAATTTGATGAACTGTGTACAACTCTATTTGGGAAGTCATCTGGGTGATCCCAGGGGTATAGTCAATGCGTTTGGGCGGAATCCTGCAACCTCTGCAAAGCATGATTCGCGGCATGCACTCGATAAGGAGTGGGGCGATTTGAAAAGGCGATTCCCGTTGCCGGGCAACGGATATATAGGCGCCAGCCTGTGTCCCGAAAGGAAAATATTTCATGAGAAATCGCGTGATGTCAGTTCTCCCAGCGATTGCGGTGATCGTAGCCCTTATGATCCGCGGATTCCTTTCGCCCTCTGTAAATGCCCGCGCGGAAACTGGAACCCCGGCCGTAAACAATCAAACGGTAACCGGCAAAATGTACAAATTCGAAAAAATTTCCGATGGCGTCTACTTTGTGACGGCGGCTGGAGGCGCCATAACCGGCGGCAATCACCAGATCTTTGTCAGCGATAACGACGTGATCCTCGTCGACTCCGGCGCTACGCCTTCCGCGATGCGTGCCCTGCTCGAAGACTTGAATCTGATCACAAACAAACCGGTCCGCGTCGTCATCAATACGCATTGGCACTACGATCACATAAACGGCAATTCTGTTTTTGGCCCTGAAGTCGAAATCATTGGGCAGGATTATGTGCGGTACTCTCTTCAGAACCTAGACCTGTACGCGAAAGAAGTCACCTGGAAATTGGGCGACTGGCGTGAGCAGGTGGAGTCACTACGCAAGCGAGCGGAAAAAGAAAATGATCCGGCTCAACGGAAATCAATGCAAGACCAGATCGCGGCGATCGAGAGCGCCATGGCGGAAGTGAAAGAAATCAAGCCGGTCGTGCCTACGACAACCTTCATCTCTAAAATGACCTTATATCGGGGACAGCGTGAAATTCAGCTGTTATTGCTGGGCCGGGGCCACACCGGAGGCGACACGGTTGTGTATCTGCCGAAAGAACGAATTGTGTGCACCGGCGATTTGATGGAAAGCAAAACATCTTCACTCAGCAGCGGCTTTTTTGACGAATGGGTAACGACTTTGACCGCACTCAAGAAACTGGATTTCGACACGGTATTGCCTGGGCATGGGACGCCCTTCCAAGGAACGGCCCTAATTACAGGATTCCAGGATTATTTAACCGATGTCATCGCGCAAGTGAAAAAATTCCGCGAACAGGGATTATCCCCTGAAGAAACAGCCAAAAAAGTTGACATGACGTCGCACAGCAAGGATTTTCCTCAGATTCAAGGACCCGGGATTGACGTGATTGGCGTCAAACGCATTTACGATTGGATGGACAGCCGAAATAAATCAGGGCAATAGCCCGATTATTGACGGACTCTATTGAGTAGGTTCATCCAAAATTAGTTCTTTGAATCAGGACCAGCCTAATCTATAAGCTAGCTTTCATGGAACTAAGACAACTTCGATACTTCATCGTTTTGTCTGAAGAGTTGCACTTTAATCGTGCCGCGAAACGCTTGCATCTCAGCCAACCTCCGCTCACCCGGCAGATCAGGCAACTCGAGGATGAACTCGGAGTCTCTCTTGTTTATAGAACCACGCGAAAGGTCCAACTTACGATGCAGGGTTTACGTTTGCAAACGAAGCCCGCCAGATTATGGCCCGGGTCGCACATGCTTCAGGCCTAGCTTCGCAAGCGAACCGCGGCATCGTAGGACAGTTGGTGCTTGGATATACACCCGCGAGAACCAATATGGTGGCCAAGGTTGTTAAGGCGTTCGGGAAGCTCTGTCCCAACGTGCGGATGTCGTTGCGAGATATGACCGGGCATAACATTCAGCTCATCCGTGATGGGCGTATTGACGTCGGATTTTTCCCCCTGCCTGTCGACAAAACAGGGCTCATTGTGGAAACTCTGCTGCGCGAGAAATATGTGGTTGCGATGCCCAAAAAACATCGTTTGGCCGGGCGGCAATCGATTTCGATACGCGAACTGACAAAAGAGCCGAATCTGTTATTTCCGCGCTACACGAATCCTGTCGGCTACGACATTGTGGTGGGTCTCTGCCAGATGCGCGGCCTTAGTTTGGACATCGTGCTCGAAGTAGAAAACGTGCACATGCGAGTTGAATTGGTGAGAGAGGGCTTTGGCGTATGCGTGCTGCGGACTTCTACCGCGGAAGCCCTACACGGCAGCGACATCGTGTTCCGGCCGCTGCAAAACTCGCCGATCCTGAAAGTTGGAATGGCATACAGTCTCGAAAATCGATCCCACGCGCTGCCCCTCTTCACCGATTGCGTGAAGCAGACACTCGCAAACTGAAACACTCCCATTGCGATAATCCTTTACCTGATTTGACGATCCGCAGGACTGACGAATGAAGGATTTACGAATCCTGGACATGACATGGCCTGGAAAATGAGGCCGCGAGAAACGCGTGACGAACGTTGCCAAAAACAGGGCGAATCAATGGTTGACGGGCATTAATTCCTTTAAGGTATTAATAACAAACCAAAATAGTATTTGACCGCATAAACCGGATTGACCTAGTCTCCGCGTCAATATCTATTTTTTCATAATAAACACCGAGTGGTTCCGTTGGCATTTTAAAGATTGGCTTGGGGGAGGCTGCAAATGCTGATTCGGCCAAGTATGCCAAGGTGTGTCCTGACGATCCTGTCGATTTTCGCCGTTCTTACATTCTGTAGCATTTCACTTCGCGCGCAAGTTGCGGGCGCAAGCCTCACCGGAACAGTAAAAGACAGTTCCGGCGCTTCCATACCCAACGCACAAGTTGTCATCACGGATGTCGATACAGGTGTTACCCGCAATGTGGCGACAGATGCTGCAGGACTTTATACTGCTCCCAATCTCTTGCCGGGCAACTACGAGGTTCGCGCTACGTCGACAGGATTCAGGACGGCTGTGCAAAAGGGAATCACGCTTACCGTTGGAGCCCAACAGGTTCTGGATATCGCCATGCAGGTTGGAGAGACGAGTCAAACCGTCGAGGTTACAACTGAGACGCCTACTGTCGAGCTTACATCATCCACTCTAAGCGCGCAGGTAAACGCCACCACCGTGCGCGAACTGCCCCTCAACGGCTGCTCCTGGACGGACCTCACGAATTTGCAGCCGGGAGTTATTACCGCGGAGAGCCATGCGAGTGGCGATCCAAACCGCGGCTACGGAGCACAGGTCAGCATCTCCGGAGCGCGGCCGCAGCAAAATAATTATCGCGTGGACGGCATCAGCATCAACGATTATTCGAACGGCGGACCCGGAAGCGTCCTGGGCGGAAATTTGGGAGTCGACGCCATTCAAGAGTTCTCCGTCTTAACCACGAATTATTCTGCTGAGTACGGAAAGACTTCAGGCGGCGTGGTCAATGCCATCACACGCTCCGGCACAAATCAGTTTCACGGGTCGGTTTATGAGTTTCTGCGGAACAGCGCGCTGGATGCTCGCAACCCGTTTGATCCGGCAAAGATTCCTCCGTTCCGTCGCAATCAATTCGGCGCTTCAGGTGGAGGTCCAATCCGCAAAGACAAGACTTTCATATTTGGCGACTTTGAGAGTATTCGGCAATCGCTGGGAACGTCGGTGAAGGATCAAGTGCTGGCGCCGGCGGCACGTACTGGCCTCCTTTTCTTCCCGCCACCGCCCCCGGGGGGCACCCAATTTCCCCCTGGCTGCGTCGCAACCTCGACCGCCAACTTTTGTCAGGTCAATCTTGATCCGACAGTTGCTTCTTATCTCGCTCTGGAGCCGTTGCCCACGCCCGGAACACCGATAAATGGAAATATCGGAAACTTTACGAGGGTGGGTCAAGTCGTTGTAAATGAAAATTTCTTCACTTTTCGGGCCGACCAGAAACTTTCCGATAAGGACTCTTTGTTCGGCACCTATAGTTTCGACAATTCGCCCTTAACCCAACCGGATGCGCTTGGCGATGTACTTCAGCACGCAGTCTCCAAGCGGCAAATTATCGCGCTGGAGGAGAGCCATATCTTCAGCTCTACCTTTGTCAATACGGTACGTGTTGGCTTTAACCGCTCTCACGCCACTTCCGCCGGAGGTGTTTCAGCCATTAATTCGGCGGCGACAGATCCGGCTCTCGGTTGGGCTCCTGGGGAGTTTGCCACGCAGGCGCAGGTTCCTGGGATTACGCTGATTGGCCCCGGGGTGGGTCCGCCGATCTATCAGTTTGCCTGGAATGCTTACCAAGTCTATGACGACGCTTCATGGACTCGAGGGCTCCATACGTTTAAGTTCGGCGTAGGAGTCGAAAGAGACCAACTGAATCAGATCACATTCACAGGCGATTATTTTGGCCGTTTTTTCTTTGGTAGTATCGCGGGTTTCCTTACGAATCAGCCTTCCCGTGTTCGGGGAGTGCTCCCCACACTGGAAAACCCGCGTTACATGCGCCAAACGATTGTTGGCTCCTACTTTCAAGAAGACTGGCGCTTCCGTTCGAACCTAACATTCAATCTCGGGTTACGGTATGAGATGTCGACCGTGCCCAATGAAACTACGGGGAAACAATCTAATCTTCCAACAATTACAGCCGCCGCCCCCCATTTGGGGA
>DATAPT010000019.1:0-2405 GCA_036265065.1 Candidatus Acidiferrales bacterium
GCACGCCCGCATGGTGATGCAGGTGTATCAGGCGGCGGATCAATCCGCCGAGGAAAATCGCCCGGTTGATATTGCGTGGCCGGATGCGAACAAGCGCACCGCCGCGGAGAAAGATTTTGTAGGAGTTCGCTCGCAATCTTCAGCAGGATATAAGGAATAATTTAAAACGCGGGCGATTTTTTTTGTAGCGCCCGCCTTCAGGCGGGCAATTCGCGTGCGGGCAAAAATGCACACCTGAAGGTGGGCGCTACAGATCGACTATCCGCTTCACAAAACGATGGGGGCAAGAATGCCGGACATGAATCGCACGTCCGCCGCAGCAAGCGCCGCCGTCGAAGAAAATTCCGCACTCAAACCGACCAAGACCCGCTGGTTCGTTCTCGTTCTGATCAGCTTCATGTACCTCATCACGTACATGGATCGCAGCAATATTTCCGTCGCCGCGCCGGGGATCACCAAAGAATTTGGGCTAAGCAAAACGGCCATGGGCTGGGTTTTCAGCGCGTTCACTTTGGCCTACGCGATTGGCCAATTTCCGAGCGGATGGTTGGGCGATCGAATCGGCCCGCGAAAAGTTCTGACGGTGATCATGGTCTGGTGGGCGATCGCCGCGGTTTCCACCGGAGCAGCAGTTGGTTTCGTCACGTTGCTGTGCGCACGCTTTTTGCTTGGGCTGGGAGAGGCCGGCGCATTCCCCGTGGCTACGCGCGGGATGCAGCTTTGGTTTCCAAAAGTGGAGCGCGGGCGCATTCAGGGCATCACACATTGCTTCAGCCGGTTTGCCGTGGCGATCACTCCGTTTGTGGCCGTTGGCATCATGAGCGCATTCGGATGGCGCGCCATATTTTATATTTTCGGATCGCTCGGAGCGGTATGGGCCGCCGTCTTCGGCATCACGTATTTGAATCGTCCGGAAGATCACAAGGGCGTTAACAAATTGGAGCTTGCTTACATTCGCGGCGTCAACGCGGATGGCTCGATCAAACAGCTGGATGCGGGAAACCGGCGGAACATTTCGTGGAAAGTCATTTTGCGCTCGCCGAACATGTGGTACATCGCGGCCGCTTACGGATGTTTTTTCTACGGCACATATTTTTTTCTGACCTGGTATCCGACGTATTTGCAGGAGTACCGGCATTTTTCGATTCGCTCATTGGGTTTTGTCGCTTCCCTGCCTCTTTTCGCCGGAATGATTGGAGATCTGGTTGGCGGATCGATCAGCGATTTGGTTTATCGGAAGACTGGCAGGCTGAGGCTCGCGCGACGCGTTGTGGCCGTGCCTGGATTAATCGTTTCGGGCCTTATGTTGATTCCAACGGCGCTCACGCACAGCGCCTGGACGGCTGTTCTGTGCCTCGCCATTTCGTTTTTCTTCCTGGAGCTGGTGATTGGCCCGGCGTGGGCCGTGCCGATGGATGTGGGAGGGGAGTTCAGCGGAACGGTCAGCAGTGTGATGAACACGGCAGGGGCTTTGGCGGCATCGATTTCCCCGGTTGTGTTTGGTTTTTTCGCGCAGCGGGGATTCTGGATTGCGCCGTTCTTCGTTACCGCCAGCGTGCTGCTCAGCGGCGCGCTCATCTGGTCATTTTTGATCGATCCGGAAATGTCAGTGGTCGGGAACTAGCCGAGCACCCTCTTCGCCCCGAAGAACGTGGGACGAAGAGGGCTCTACGAAACCGATTTCGTAGCGCCCGTGCGATTTCTGGACGGGCAGCTTTTTTTCGCCGCGCAATTCTAGCTGAGTCACCACTGCCACGGTCCCTACCTTGACGCTTACGGCGAACGCGTGCTATCACGGTTCAGCAGGATTTCTTCAATAAAGTCAGATACGATCCGAGGAATGGGAGAAATAATAAGATGACGCGACGACGAATGGTTGCGGTAACTTTTTCGATTTTTGTTTTTTTCGCAATGGCATGGCGAACTGCGCGGAGCGCTACGCCTCCCGATGCTGGGAGAGAAGAAGTAATGAAGTTGGAGGAAGAACGAAACCAGGCGCTGCAAACGGGAGACATCGCGACGCTGGAACGCATTTATTCCGACGATCTGGTGTACACGAACGCTTCCGGCGCGCTTCTGACCAAGGCGCAGCACCTCGCCGAGCTCAAGAGCCGTGGGCTGAATTTTCGCTCTTTCAAGCATGAGGATGTGCAGGTGACCATGCACGGCGACGCCGGCTTCGTGACCGGAATCAGCAGGTCCGTGGTGGAGTACCGCGGGTCGGTTTCCACAGGATCGCGCAGGTTCTTGAATATCTTCGTAAAGAAAGACGGGCGGTGGCAGCTCGTCGGCCATGTGGAAGCGAATATCGAAGAACCAAAAGCGAAGTAAGAGGGTTGAAATGTGGCGCGGGCTTCAGCCTGCGGGTTTTTGGCCCAGCACGGACAAACCCCGCAGGCTGAAGC
>DATAPT010000020.1:0-1626 GCA_036265065.1 Candidatus Acidiferrales bacterium
GCTCCGCGTTCGGAGTAAAAATTAAACTCCATGATTTCCGCGCGGCCGTGCGCCTCGGCAACGCCAAAACGCACCGTGCGAAAAATTCCGGCCACCTCCGAAGCGTAGTAGCCGTTCAATTTTTCCTTGGGCAAATCGCCGCGATCCACCAGCCATTTCAATCCGTAGAGGCCCACGATATCAGCTTTCGCCTCTTCCAGCGCGGAATATGTTGGCCCAATCGCTTCGCGAACATCGCGCCGACCGCTCGATGTCCGCGCGAACGCAGGGCCGAGCCCGTGCGAAATTTCATGCATCATCGTGGACGCGAGATAGCCGTCGGCTGAAGCGAGCGCCGCTTCATCCTCGCGCAGCAGCCTCTTCGCGATCGGCAGGATGACATAATTCACCCGCGCATCCATGAAATTCTTGAAAAATATTTTCTTGGAGCCTTTTTGTTCGTGAATGCGCGGGTCGTTCGGCAGATTGTCGGCCACCGCCTGGTAGCCGTGTCGCAGATCGCCCGCGCGGTACGGTGCGTCCATCACCTCCATGGGAGAAAAAAGCCCCCGCTTCGACGGGCGATCTTCGGGGGCGAGCGGCAAACTGTCCTGAATGTCCGGGACATATTTCTGGAACACATCGAGCTTGCGGCTCTCGGCTTCGTTGCGCACGAGGATGGCCGCGCCATATGAGGTTTTCACGCCGAGCAAATCATCAAGATACGTTTCGTAGGGCGCACAAATAATGTCGAACTTGGGATTGACGAGGCTGACCCACGCAATGTCACTCTCAAAATATTTGTCGGACTGCAGGGCATCGGCGCGCAGGCGCAGAAAATTTGCGAACGCGGGATCATCGGAAAAAGTGGCAGCCTCGCGTAGCGCCTTCGCTGCGGGATCGACCCATTGCTTGTACGCGACATGGTAGGGAATCGCTTCGAGCCTGTTTTCATTGCGGCGAACCATGGTGAACGGATCGTACAGCGCGCTTTTCTGCTCCGGATGCGCCGCTACGTAGCGGTCGAATTCTTCGTGCTTCATGTCCCAGGGAAAAATATTGCGGCCTGGCGGCCAAGGCGCGGTGCCGACGAATGGCGCATTATTGTTTATTAGATCGAAGCGGCTGCCGTTGATACGCAAAAAGCGGCGCAGCGCGACATCTGGCGGCCAGGTTTTTCCGTCGAGCGACCAATACAGCAGCAAACCTTCAGGATCGCTTTGCCGCCAGTAAATCGATTCCAGGTTCTGGCAAGCTTCCACCAGCTTTTCCATCATCTGCCGTTCGCGCACGCTGAGGCGCGCCATATCGAACGGCATCCGCACGGGCTTGAATTTCGCGACTTCCTGTTGGAGGTCCGGCGCGATGACGAGATTTTTTGTGTCGGCGTTGGCATTCGCACTCGTGCTCGTGCGAGACGGGGCACGGTCTTGCGCACCAATCGTGAATTGATTGTGCTGCAATGAAATCAATGCAAGTATTCCACCGCAGACAAAAACCATTACGCGCGTTGGACGGCCAGAACGGAGAATCGCAGGCATGACCCGAATCTTAACAGGTTTTAGTAGCACAGCCTGTGGGGTTTTGGCCTTGCAAGGATGTGTCTGTCGCAGGGTTTCAATCGTGCAAGGACTAAATTCCACAGGC
>DATAPT010000021.1:0-10577 GCA_036265065.1 Candidatus Acidiferrales bacterium
TTGTCGATCAGCACCATGCGGTCCGCGATAAGAAAAGCGCTGGCGAGCTCGTGCGTGACCACGATAATCGTCATATGAAACGCTCTCTTCAATTCCAGAATCAACTGATCGATGCCCGCAGCGATAATCGGATCGAGGCCCGCCGAAGGCTCGTCAAAAAATAATATTTTCGGATCCATCGCCAGCGCGCGCGCCACTGCCGCTCGCTTCTTCATGCCGCCACTGAGCTGGGACGGCATGTGGTATTCGAAACCCGCAAGCCCCACTTGCTCAAGCTTAAGCCGCAACATGATTTCGATTGTGGAGTCTTCCAGCTTGGTATGCTCCCGCAGCGGCAATGCCACATTCTCCCCGACCGTCATGGAGCCAAACAACGCGCTGCCTTGAAATGACATCCCTGTTTTTTTTCGAATCTCATACAATTCATCATTCGAAATGGCTGCAATATCCTGTCCGTTGATCCAAATTTGCCCCGATTTTGGTTTCTCCAGCCCCACTAGCGTCCGCAGCAGTGTGCTTTTGCCGGAGCCCGAGCCCCCCAGAATGACCAGAGTCTCGCCTGCTTTCACATCAAACTGGATGCCATGCAAAATCTCCGTCACTCCGTAATCGACGCGGAGGTCGCGCAAAGAAATGACCGTCTTCGGCTGATTTAAATTTTGATGCTCTTGATCCATAAGCGACTCAGAGAACTACCCATTGCCAAGGAAGAAAAATAATCCGGTAAAAACCAGATCCACCACCACCACGAGCAGGATCGAAATCACCACAGCTCTGGTGGTGGAGCGGCCGACCTGCTCCGCGCCGCCGCCCGTCGACAATCCTTCGAGGCATCCAACCGCGGTAATGGTAACTCCAAACATCACGCTCTTCACCAGTCCCGAAAGAATATCCCGCAAGTAGAGCGACTCGATAGATGCCTGCAGGTAGCGGCCCAAAGTGAAATCCGCCTGGGTGACTCCGAACAGTGCCCCGCCGAAGATGCCCATCGTGTTGGCCCAGATCGTCAGGCAAGGAAGCATGAAGATCATGGCTAGAAATTTTGGAGCGACGAGGAAATGGACCGGATTAATCGCCATGACTTCCAGTGCGTCAATTTCCTCGGTCACTTTCATGGTGCCAATCTCCGCGGCAAATGCGGAGCCCGAGCGACCAATCACCACAATAGCTGTAATCAAGGGACCGAGTTCCCTGGACATGGACAAGGCAACGGCCTTCGCCACGAGGCTCATTGCGCCGAGCTTGCCCAGTTCATATGCGCTCTGCAGCGCCAGAATCAAGCCGATAAAAAATGTGATCAGGGAGAGAATTGGCAGCGCCCTGACACCCACTTCCATCGCCTGCGAAGCGGCGCTTTGCAGGCGCAGCCGCTTACCTTGAAACGGCCCGACAAAAGTGTAATAGGCAGCACGGGTTCCGAGCATAGCCAGCTTGCCAAGGTAGCCGACACTATCGATGACATCTGCGCCAAGTTGAGAGACAAATTCCATCGCTTTTTTTTGCGTCCTTTGAAAAAATCAATTGCCCTGTCAGACGGAAGGCGCCAGGGAGGCCATGGCCTGCGTTTCGTTTTCGTACACTTCGAAAAGTTTCATCAGGTGCGAAATCTTAAACAGTTCCCGCGGCGAATCGTTCAACCCAAACAGGACAAGACGCGTACCCAAATCGCGGGACGCCTTGAGCCCTTCCACCAGAGATGCCACGCCCGAACTATCGATGTACTTCACGGCGGATAGATTTACAACCACTCGAGTTGCTTTTTGCACTCGAATCTCGTGCAACAAGGCTTTCCTGACCTCCGTCGAATTCGACATGTCGATGTTCCCGGAGACATCCAGGATCGTGGCTGTTTCGATTTGGCGAGTAGATATCTTCACGATGGCTTCTCCTCTCCTGACCCGCATCCGCTCTTGGAAGGCCGCACGAATTTTACTAACCGTAGGCGATTCAACCGCCCGGCGCGCTTATACTCGACCGTGTCCATACTCCCCCGAATAATATGCAAACCTAAACCGCCGGGCCGGACCTCGTCTAATGGGCGGGCCGGAATTTTCGTTGTATCCACGGCAGCTCCGCAATCAAACAAAAGAATTTCGATGGCCTGCTCGGTTTGCCCATTCGATTGACGCTGAAGCCGATTGCAATACACTTCGATTGGCTGGTCCAGCCGCCCTTGATAAGAGTGCCGCATAATGTTGGCCACGGCCTCGTCAACCGCCCGAATGATTTCCCTGACTTGTTCCTCGGAGAATTCCAACATCTCCATCAAGGGCGCGAGAGCGCCGCGAATCACGCAGAGCAATCCTGGATGGCTGCGCAGTTCGAGCTTTAGCAGGAAGGCGCGGCTCCACTTCAAAGATTTCTTGGAGTCTTGTGGATGCTTCGCCTCAGTTGAAGTCATGTCCGTCCTCGGCTCTCCCTTTGAACTTATCTCGCGCGATGCCCGAGATATTGCAAAGAAACATAAATTTTCGCTGTGCGCAATGGAATTTCTTGCCCATCCAAAAAAGCGAAGGCTAATTTACAGGAAGGACCTGTCGAACCACCAGGGTGGGCCATCCTTTGAGTCGGTTTTTGGCACGCTGTGCGGAGACTACTAAGCGTTAACCTAAAATTGGATTTGGCTCGATGTGATCCACTCGCTTGAATTTTATAGGAATTTCAAATAGCGCAGTGGTGTAAGCGCCTCTCTCAAGCTTCACGACCTTTTCAGATTCTCCCTCCGTTTTTCTCGTGCTTCCGTCAGGCATTGTAAAACTGTCCCATGAAGTGCGAATTTCCTGAACGGCGAAGCCTGTTTCCGGCTCTCCAATATCGACAAATTCAGGAATTTCCGGCGGGCCTTGTGAGCGCGACGAAAGTACAGAAACATAGGCGTGACCTCCGCGTAGAGGCCTCTTGCTATCACCCAAGTCTTGCGGGTAGATCGTTGGATAGAGCCACCTGTCGAGATCGACGTACCAGGCGTCTGTAACCGTTTCCTGCGGCGAGCGGCGAGAACCCTCCAGCGGGATTTCTTTTCGCGAAGTGATCACGTGCCTTGCGAGATAGCCAAATATTTCCTTGCGCTCGCCCGTGTCCTTGGTCGTGGTTTGGATTTGAAATGTGGGTTTCGTTGACGCGGCCGGCGGCGGCATCGTGATTCCGCGAGCCGCCATTTGTTCTTTGGTCAGGGGTTGCGGTTTCTTTGGCGGCCAGGGCGATTCTGCGTATTCGGAAGCGTCCAGATTCAGTTCGAACATTTTTGCGCGGTCAGGCCGCACAATTGTCACAGTTCGCGGACCGTAAATTCGTTGTGATGAGCCATCCGGTTTCGTATGTTCCGAGTAACTTCGCGAGCGTTCCCAGCGACGCCAATCTCCCCGAATGTAAAAAACTTCCGGTTCACGGCTCAAATCTTCGGTCGTATCGCGAAGTGTCGTGCGACGAATTGTCGTGATCTTGATGCCCGAGGCATCGTCAGCGCGCTTTTCCACCGCCGGGCCATCAGGCGCTGAATCTTCGCCGCCGGCTACCTTTCTCCACCGTAGTGGCCAGCTGAAGACGCAAGGAGCACTCAGGATCGCCCCAGCGAACCCCGTGATCATGCCCAGGAATGTTCGGCGTTGAAGTCCCATCCTACCCACCCTTATGCGAACATTATCCCATAAGATGGCTACGTGAATACTTAGCGTTTTGATCTAACCCCTGGGAACGCCAATCTCCCGATTGGCGCATTCTTAATCCTTAAGCAGAACCGCCAATCAGGAGATTGGCGGTCCCGGAATAGGCGCTACTCCACTTCCAATTCTCAGCACGATCGACCAATCCAGCATTCACCGGATTCAAGTGGACATATTCCACCACCTGCTCGAAATGCCGCTGATCGCGAATGTACCGGTCCCAATACTCCCGGTGCCATACAGGACCGTCAGTCCCGTCGCCGCCGTCTCTCCGGTCATCGCAAATCTTGTGCGCCGTAAACTTCTTCCACGAAGCAACAATCTTCGCGATTGTCCATCCCGCGACCGGCTGAAAAAGGACATGCACGTGATTTGGCATGACCACCCATGCCAGCAGCCGGTAGCGCTGCAAATCAAAAATCAACAACGACCCTGCACCATGTCGGCGATGCCCGGCTTGCTCAAAACACATGATCCATGCCCCGCGTCGATCCAGGCATCCACCCGCTTGTGGCGTTCGACATCCTGCTGCTCGGCCGGGAGACTCTTCACCTCGGCATCGAACAGCAGCAGCGCGCTTTTCGGCAAGCTGTCCGCCAAATGAAAAGTCGCATGCTGCATCACCTCAGAACTTTCAAAGTGCGGCAGATATCCCCTGCTGTGCCACAACCCACCAGGAGCACCATTCATCCCAACCTCCCCCGGGACCGCCATTCTCCCGAATGGCGTCTTTCCTGGCACCTTTAATAGCATCTTTCTTGGCATCTTTCATGATAATTTTAACAACCTACCCCCCGCCAATCGGGAGATTGGCGATCCCGGATTTCAGTAGAGAAAGAAAGGCCGTGCCATCCATCCAAAACAAAAAAAAGGGCCGTAGCGATCCGGCCCTTTTTGCTTCTTGTTGTCTAATGTGAAGTGTCTAGCGCGAAGCGATTACTTAGGTGTCACGTGGATCAAAGCGCCGGGGTTGGCGTCTTCCAGCATCCAAAGGGACCCATCGGGGCCTTCTTCTATGTCGCGGATGCGGTGACCCACGTCCCAGCGCTGGACGGCTTTGGCGCCGCCATGGCCGTCAAAGGCGATGCGGACGAGCGACGTCGTCACCATACCGCCGACAAAACCGTTACCGTTCCATTGTGGGAATGTCTGGGTGCCCGTGTAAAACATCAGATTGCCCGGCGCGATTACCGGCGTCCAATAGAGCACCGGCAGAGCGAAGTCGGGCTGCGTGGTGTGGCTGGGAATGGGCACACCGTTATAGTTGATGCCGAAGGAGACGACGGGCCAGCCATAATTCCTGCCCTTTTCGATCAGGTTCAGCTCGTCGCCGCCGCGCGGACCGTGCTCGACTTCCCACAATTCACCGTTAGGCGAAAAGGCCATGCCGTAGGGAGTGCGGTGGCCGCTGGTCCAGGTTTCTGCGGGCGTCAGGTTTGGACCGGGAAACGTATAGGTGCTTACGATTGGCGCGTTTTTAGCGGCTTCGGTGTCCTTCGGCGGATCGATCAGCGGAATGGTCGCAGCGCCTTTCTGGTCGGAAAAGGGATTGCCGGGGGCGGGTTTGCCGTCCAGCGTCAGGCGCAAGATCTTGCCTTCAGGCTGGTTTGGATCCTGAGCGGGAGTGAAGCGCTGGCGATCGCCAACCGTGAGAAACAAATATTGGCCATCAGGTGAGAAGGCGATCTGCGCGCCTTCCTGGCCGCCTTTGCCCTTGGGCATCTGGTGCCAAAGGACTTCGACGTTATCCAGCCTCGCCGAAGTGGGGCCGGCGGTCAGTTTGGCGCGAGCCAGTGCCAGTCCGCCGCCGTAATCACCCGGCTCGGCATAGGTGAGATAGATACTTTGGTCCGTGGCGTAATGCGGCGAGAGGAAAACGCCCAGCATGCCGTTCTGGCCCTGCCAATATACGGCGGGCGTATTGGCCACCGGAGCGATCTTCTGTCCCTGCGCGGAAACCAGCCAAATGGGCCCAACCTTTTCGGTGATCAGCATACGACCATCCGGCAGGAAAGCGATTCGCCAAGGCAATTCAAAAGTGCTCACAGTGGTCATGTTGAAGGGAACGGTGTCATCGGGCTTCTGTTCGCCCACATTGACTTGCGCCCAGGCCGCTGAAGACGCCAGCGCAGACAACAAAATGATAAGCAACGCCGCATTCGCCAATTTCTTCATTAATTTCATTTCTCCTTGTTTCTCGTGGCTTCGCAAGCACACCATTTCAATGAATCCAGTGCGCATTTATCGATCTTATACTACTGCTGGGGTCGTGCCAAATAATTGACCTATGCAAAACTAAAGCGTTGAGAGTCTTGTAAAAAAGCGAAGCGCCCCGAGATCAAAACAAATACTGGCAATGCTTTCTCATCAGCAAGCGTATTCACACGATTCGCCCAGAAGCTCGGCCCTTCACTTATTGATTTTTTCCTTCAGCCAATCGGCCATTTGCGGGATCACTACGGGCCAATACTCCACCGCGCAATGCTCGCCGCGGCCGAGCAGCCACAGGTCACCTTCCTTGACAGATTGGTAGGTTGACATCAGGTCCGGGACGGTGTTGGCGGCGTCGCGCGTGCCGTTGACCACGAGCATGGGCCCGTTGATCAGTTTGTCTCCGGGTTTTGCATCCGGCGCGAGCGAGTTCTTGTCGCCGATGTGCAATCCCGCGCACATGGCCACGATGGCCTTCACGCGCGTGTCGTTTCGGAGGGCGGCGCGCAACGTCGCGCCCCCGCCATAGCTTTGCCCGAAGAAGCTGACACGCTTGGTGTCGATATCGCTGCGCTTCATGTAAGCGTCCAGCACGGCAAAATTAGCGTCCGCCTTCATATCTCTCTCCCACTGGCGGCTCTCGCCAAAACCGGGGAGGTCCAGCGTGGCGACGGCAAAGCCTTTGGCGAGCATGTCCTGAATGGGGCGCCAGTGGTTCGCTTTGTATTGGTCGACGCCTCCGCACCAGATGACCAGCGGCGGATTCTGAACGCCGAGTGGCTTGTGCAGATACGTGGTGATCATGCCATCTTTGTAGGGAACCTTCACCACTTCGAGGGGCACATCGAACAGCTTGCCGCCCTTCTGGTACACCTGCAGTTGCGCGTCATAGGCCTTGGCTTCCTGCTGCGAGCTGACATTCGGGAACCAGGCGAGCGCGTAGTAAACGCTCGACGTCATGTAGGCGTCAAGCGCCGGGTGCCGCAGTCCTGTCTTGAGGAGCGTGTCGCCGCGATCCTCGTAGTACCTGCCGAGTTGGCTCCACTCGTAGACCCATCCTCCAGGCTCATCCCCTTCCTGCCTTACGATCCGCTGGACCGTCTGGCGGATGATGTTCTCATCGCCGCCGAGGTAAGTGTACGCGCGGATGCGCCGCTCTTCGAGCAGCACCTTTCCGTCTTTAAAATTAGGGCTCTTGGCTGTCGCTTGAACCGCGGGCAGAGCCGGAGCCTGCGCGAAGGCAGCCGAAACAGCGAAGAGTGAAAACAAGGGCAACGCGAGACCGATCACCAATGATCCGCAAAGCGCCCGTGTAAGGGCATTCCTGAATCGAGGTATTAACATAAATTTGATCCTTCTTACCGCCAGACGAACCGATTGGCGGAGCGTAGCACTCGATGCGCGGAGAGGCAAGACGGTTTCACCGAATTGGCAAACTGGGACAGAGGAAAGGTTGTAGGGGCACGGCATGCCGTGCCCCTACTATCGAAGGCAGGTCGCAATTGGTAACGCGTAATGCGCGTTAGCGGAATTCCAAAGGCGATAATTTAAAAGTACAGAACGATGCCCGTCCCAGTGGAATAATTGGATTGTAGGGCAGACTGAAAACGCGTTCCAAGATAATCGCCCTGAACGCGCCAGAAAATTTTAGGCGTTATTCTGAAATCCAGGCCTCCGCCGACCATGTACCCGAGCGTGGAATTGGATCCCAAGGTTGCACCCTGCGTTAACCGAAAATGTTCCAGGCCAATGAGCCCATGAATCCAGGGCTCAAACCGTGTGGTATTTTCGAGCGCGACGTGCGGACCCGCACCGGCAAATAAGGTTTTCACGGCCAGAGAGTTGCTGCCGCCCGTATGCCCATCGAACCCAGCTGTCACGGCTCCCTCGGCCCCGAGAGTCACGCGCCCATCGCCGCCGGTGATCAGGTCGATTAAATGCATTCCAAAATCCGCGCTATAGCCGTTGGTGTGAAATGTGGATGCGAATTCGTTCATGTGCTGATACTGATACCCGATGGCCAGATTGAAACAACCTCTATCCGGCACGAAAATTCCTGGAGCTTCATTATCTTCCTTGCAAGGCCCCGCCCAGGAAGACGCCGCTGAACTTAGAATTAGAAATGAAATTGCTACACAAATAGCGAAAAGCCTGGTTCGAGCGTTCATTCATCCCCCCCACACAGTGGACTTACTTTGCCATCTTAGCATTTGAGCTGGCGCCATTTGACGCAGATTTGAAATTTTCCGCCTTCAAATTCTAAAGAGCGGGCCTACTAAGTTCAATGTAGTTACTATTTACTTATGTTTATATTTCACTCAAGAAAGGAGGCCATGGAGAATGCGAATCCAAACAAGAACTTCCGCAATCACCAAGCCCCCCGTAGGCGTGGAGGTCAGGCCGCTGCGCGAGCAACCGCTAGCCGAGCAAGCCGCCTGAAGTTTGCCGTATGATCTAGAATTGGCTCGTGTAGCGCCCGCCTTCAGGCGGGCATCCGGCTCCTAATTTTTAGTTCAAGCCGGTTGCTCCGGCCTTCGGGTCATTAAAGCCGCACGGAGAGAAAACAAAATGACTGCGCCACCCAAAGATGCATTGAACGAACTAGCGCCAAACGGAATCCTGCGCGCAGCGATTAATTTCGGCAACCTTGTGCTGGCGCAAAAAAATTCCGAAAACGGCGAACCATGCGGCGTGTCCGTTGATTTGGCGCGCGAGTTGGCTAGACGCCTGGGAGTTCCGATTCAACTGGTTTTGTTCGATGCGGCCGGAAAAGTGTTTGAAGCCGCCCAGTCCCATGCGTGGGACATCGCTTTTCTGGCCGTGGATCCGGTGCGCGCGGCGGATATTCTTTTCACCGCGCCCTACGTGTTGATCGAAGGAACTTACCTCGTTCGCGACGCCTCGCCCTTTCATGCCATCGAGGAATTCGATCGGCCCGGAGTGCGGATCGCGGTGGCCAAAGGCGCTGCCTATGACCTTTTTTTAACGCGTGCAATCAAACATGCCGAAATCATCAGACACGATACTTCCTCTGGAGCCATGGAATTATTTCTCGATGGTGGGTTGGAAGCCGCGGCGGGAGTGAAGCAGCCCCTCGTCGAATTTGCGCGGACGCACTCCGGGCTCCGCGTGATCGAGGGGCGTTACATGTCAATCGAGCAGGCTATGGGAACACCGAAGGGGCGTCCGGGAGCGAGGGAATTTCTGCAAACCTTCATCGAAGAGATGAAGCGGACCGGATTTGTTGCGTCAGCTTTGGAGCGAAGCGGTCAAGGCGGTGCGAGCGTTGCTCCAGCGCGGGACTCGTGGCCGAAATTCTGAAACGAAGTTATCTGAAAAACCCACTACTCTGTCATTCTGAGCGAAGCGAAGAATCTCTCCTTGTTTCTTTTCCCATAGTTAAATCGAAGAGAGATTCTTCGCTTCGCTCAGAATGACATAACAAGGCCTTTTTTTGCGCAGCCTGTTTAGCCTGAGGTTTCACTTTTATGGTTTTTACACAAACCGCACAGTCTCGCAGTGGCCTCTCAGGGCCGTGTCTGCGCTGTTTGCTCAGAATTCAGAGAACGCGCGCTGAGAGCACTGGCGATGACCAGTCCAATCGCAACCCATAGAACAATTCGATATCCCGACAAAAACGATTCAGCGATCGCGCGATTCACGAGCGGATTGGCGGTCTCGGTTGCGGCAAGGTTTGGACGCACACGATCCACTTCGTGGCGCTCCGCGGGCGCAAGGGAAAGAGCGTCCAGCCGTCGATCCAGGGCGTGATTAAATCCCGCATACAACATCAGTCCAAAGACGGCAATGGCGAGCAGACTAGCGATTCGCGAAACGGCATTGTTTATTCCGGACGCTATGCCTGCCTGGCCTTGAGGTACCGCGTTCATTACGGTCGTAGTCAGTGGCGCGACGCTGATCGCCATTCCGAAACCAAGCACAACTACGGCTGGAAAGAATGTCATCCAATAGGACCCGCCAATTCCTACGCGAAGCAAGAAGGCAAATCCAATTCCGGCAACCAGTGGACCTAGAGTGAGCGGCGTTTTTGGACCGTACCGGCTGATCAAGCCACCGGACCAGCGAGAGAGCACAAATATCATCAGGATTAAGGGGAGCAGCGCGGCGCCTGCGGCAGTGGCGGAATAATGCTGCACTTGAATCAGATTGAGAGGCAGAAAAAACAAGATGCCGCCAAATGCCGCATAAAGAAAAAAGGTGAGCAGATTGGCGCCGCTGAAACTACGCGACCGGAAGAGCGCCATCGAGACCATGGGCGACGGAGAACGAACCTCAACCAACAGAAATCCAGCCAGTGAGATGACACCAACGACGCCAGCCAGGATTACTGCAATTCCTCCGCGTGGAGCTTCGATCAAAGAAAAAGTGAGTGCCCCTAGACCAACGGTGGCTAGCAGTGCGCCTTTCCAATCCAGTTTTTTGGGAATTCCATCGTCGCGGCTCTCCGGCACATGCCACAGAGTGATGCCAATCACGAGAATGGCAAGCGGAAGATTGATGAAGAAGACCCAGCGCCACGACGCATGATCGACGAGCCAGCCGCCAAGGACAGGCCCGATTGTGGCCGTGATTGCCGTGAAGCCCGACCAGGTGCCTATCGCTCGGCCACGTTCGCCGGCTGGAAAGGATGCGCTGATGATTGCCAAACTGCCTGGCACAAGCAGGGCCGCGCCAACTCCTTGC
>DATAPT010000022.1:0-6637 GCA_036265065.1 Candidatus Acidiferrales bacterium
GGGGGTTTAGATTCTCCGGGGGCAGCGTCGACGTGCAAAATCTAAGTCCCCGCCTCTGAAGAGGCGGGCTACAGCAGGTCGAACAACAGCGGACCGAACAGAAGTTTAGGATGTCAACAGTGCCAGATAACTTCTAGTGGCGCTGGAAGCGCGATGGCAATGGTTCTTCGCGTTGAAATGTGATGTCGTCAAAAGTTGCTGCGAGCAGGTGCCACCCGAGACGCACAGCGGAATCCGCGCGCACGACGTGCGCTTCCGTCAACATTTTCACGGACCCGCGTCCGAGCGGCCGGTCCACCAGACATATTTCCAATTCCACCGGCGTGCCCGGCTCAATTAAATGCGGGCATAGAAAGAGAACCCCGCTGGAGCTGATATTCGTCGTGCGCAAAGTTTCCGCTTCATTTTCGCGCTGACCGGCGATGCGCTTTACACGTAAGGATAAGCCGAGTTTTGCGCGGGAATACGCGCGGCGTTCCTCAGGCGGACGAATGGAATGCGTGGGAACGCGCGCCATTCCTTTCGGAGTTGCACGCGAAATCCACGACGGGGCGTCTGCTACCTCTGTAGCCGAGCACGCCGACAATTCTTTGAAGCGGGAATTTCCGCTGCTGGGATCGGATTGGGCCATGAGCTTTTGAGTTCGAGTCGTGCGCATAGGTCTCCCTTAGTTTCAGGCGCCTCTGGCACTACAGGCCGCCACTATCCTCCGCGCGGCCATCGCCCGTCAATTTGCGTTCCTTCCTAAGTTGTCTTACTGGATACTTCCTTTGAACAATAATTAATATTGGGTAGTCGCTGAAAAAGGACAGCCGGACTAGAGAGAAACAAATTTGACCGCAAGATTCGGATAGCGCAGCGCGAATGACTTTGGTTATTGTGGTTGAGAAAGAACTATGAGAACCATGGCGACACATTTCAATCCGACAATGCGTGGCCTTTCACCGCTGACGCGAAAACAATACCTCGCGGCGATCGCTTCGCATGACGCGGAAATGGATGGCGCGTTTGTGTACGCGGTCCGCTCGACTGGCATTTACTGCCGGCCGTCGTGCCCCTCGCGGCGGCCGCGTGAAAATCATATTTTATTTTTCGGCAAGCCGGATGATGCTGAACAGTCCGGGTTTCGCGCATGCCGGCGTTGCCATCCGAAAGAAATGCGTGAGAACCGAAAAACTCAGATCGTCGGAAAAGTGTGCAAAGAAATGGAAAACAATCCGGATAAGTCACCTTCGCTGAAAAATCTTGCGGAACTCACGGGCCTGAGCCCCGCGCACTTGCAGCGGACGTTTCGGGAGGCAATGGGCATCACGCCGCGCCAGTATGCGGATGCGCTTCGCGTGACCCGCTTCAAATCGGAATTGAGAAAGGGGAGCGACGTGACAACCGCTCTGCATGAAGTATCTTATGGTTCGGCGAGCCGCCTTTACGAAAAGTCTGACGCGCAACTGGGCATGACGCCGGCCACGTATCGCAAAGGAGGAGAAGGAATGAATATTTCGTACACGATTGCTGACAGTTCGATGGGGCGAGTTCTTGTCGCCGGCACGGATCGAGGAATTTCCGCAGTCTACCTGGGAGATAAGGATGCGGAGCTCTCCGCTTCATTACGCGAAGAATATCCGCAAGCCGAAATTCACCCCATCGCGGAAGGGAAATCAAAGTGGGTGCGTGCAATTATCGCGCACCTAGATAAATCGAATTCGCCGCTGGACCTGCCCACAGATGTTCTGGGCACCGTATTTCAGCGCCGAGTTTGGCAGGCGCTGCGCGAAATCCCGCTGGGGGCAACGCGCACGTATTCGGATGTGGCCCGCGCCATCGGCCAGCCAACCGCAATTCGCGCTGTGGGCCATGCCTGCGCGACAAATCCTACGTCGATTGTCGTGCCCTGCCACAGAGTGATTCGCACGGACAGGACAATGGGAGGCTACCGCTGGGGTCTGCACCGCAAAAAATCTCTGCTGGAAAAAGAACGCCGCGCAGCGAAGGTCAAGTAGCACAGGCTTCAGCCTGTGGGGTTTCGTCCTTGCAAGAACTAAACCCCAAAGGCTGAAGCCTGTGCCACGTAAGTGCCAATCAATCCTGTGTAAAAGAAAACCCTACGCCTGAGGCTGCACGACAGTCGTGCCATGCGGCCAGTGAGGTTTGAATTCGCTATCCGGAATGCGCGCGTTGCGGACAATGTTTCGATAATGAATGATGAAGTAGTCGCCCGAACCTGTTTCAAAAAATTGCTGCTGCAAAGGCAGCCAGGTGGATTCATCCAGCCACAACTGAATTTTGGAAAGTTGTTTGCGAACATCGTCGGTCTTGGGCAAAAGCTCCAGGCGAACAACTTTATGACCGTCTAACGTCTCTTCGCCCTGCAATGCAACCGTGTAACTCTCTTTTAAAGAACTGCCCGAAGTTCCAAATCCGAGCAGCAGAAATTGGTCGACGAGAGATCTTTTCTTTCCAATGTTGTATTCCTCGACGCGATGAATCTTCGGATTATAGATATAGAAAATATCGCCGTTGCGGAGAATTGTTCGCGCGTCAGGCTGGGTCACTTCGATCAGCATTTTGTCATCGCGCCGCACGGATATGCGGCCGGATTCCGTGGACTTGTCGTTCACGACGACGGTCACCTTGGTCCGCTCCATATCAGCCGTGAGGCTGCGGAAATCCGCGGCCTGCGTGTCCATCTGCTTCAGGATATTGTCGAGCGTTAATGCGGCTTGCGGTGCCGCGGAAAGTGATGTGGCGAAAAAAAGCATCGCTGTTAGCGCCATCGCGCAGCACAACGCACACATTCTATAAATTGCAGATGGAACTTTCATTAAACCGGCTTCCCCCTGATCGATTTGAGTCGCCCTATTGTGCCCGCTTTGCGGAAAACAATTTTCCGCCCGTACGGCCATCGTACCATACACGTTAAGATGCCAACTCTTCATCCGGCGTTATGATTTCCGCAATTCACAACCGCAGTACGGCCGTGAGTTCCCTTCGACGCGCATCGCGACTTTTTGTATGATGTTGCCCCTATGTTCCATCGCAAACGTTTTCGATTGCGCCTTCGCTCGCGCACGCTGATCCTCGGGGAGCGCACGCTCATCATGGGCGTTTTGAACATCACGCCAGACAGCTTTTCCGACGGCAGAGCTTTTCTCGATTCCGGTGCCGCTATCGCGCACGGGTTACAGGTGGAAAAAGATGGCGCCGACATTCTGGATATTGGCGGCGAATCGACGAGACCCGGCGCCTTTGCTATTAAGCCGGAAGAAGAACTGCGGCGCATTCTGAAAGTAATTGAAGTCATGCGCGGCAAGTTAACAATTCCCATGTCGGTGGACACGCGACGGGCGGAAGTCGCAAAACAGGCTCTCGACGCCGGAGTCGAAATCGTGAATGACGTTTCAGGATTGCGGACGGATCCGCAACTCGCCGAAGTTGCGCGCCGCGCGCGCGCGCCATTAATTCTGATGCACATGCGCGGAACGCCGCAGACCATGCAGCGCGGCCCTTTTTCGCGCAACGTGATTCGCGACGTGAAGTCCGAGCTGCGGGATTCGATGGCTCGCGCAAAGCGCGCGGGCGTGCCCAAAACACAGATTCTGCTTGATCCTGGAATTGGTTTTGGGAAAACGTTCGAGCAGAATTTTGAGTTGCTCGCGCAACTGCCGGAGTTTGCGCGCCTCGGCTGTCCCATCGTGGTCGGCACTTCGCGAAAAGCGTTTCTCGGAAAAGCCCTCGCGGAACCGGGCGGCGCAAGCGCTCCCTCCGGGGAGCGTTTGCTGGGGACTGCCGCTACGGTTACAGCGTCAATTCTCGGCGGCGCGCACATTATCAGAGTTCATGACGTTGCGGAAATGGTTCGCGTCGCGCGCGTTGCGGACCACATTTTAGATGCCGTTAGGCTATGAATGTGGTGCGTGCGGCGCAAAATACGAACTGTGATCCAATTGGATTTGCACGCACTGAAAAGCTGCCCGCCCCAAAGACGGGCGGCCTCTACAAAATCGACGGCTAACCGGTTTTGTAGAGGACTCTCCGTCCCGCGTTCTTCGGGACGGAGAGGGTGCCAGCTTGCCTCCCAAGTTGAGCGACGACCAAAATACGGCGATAGACTCATATATTTCGCCCGCTGGGATATAATTTCGTTTAGCATTTTTTCAATTCACAATTAGGCAAGAATGGCCACATCTTGATGCAACTCAAAAGATCGCTTCCGGCGCTTCTTACAATTTCCCTCTTTGCTTGCATACCCGCGGCCGCGCAATTGACGCCGGCAGAACCTGATCCGCTGGCCCGCATACGTGATGCGGCCGCCGCGAGCGTACAAGCCTGCTCAGCAACCGGAGAAAGTTTGTGCGAGCAGGTTGCGCCGAAAATCATCGCTAACGCACAGGGTAATTCTCCGCTGGCTAAAAATCTGCGCCTCCTAAGAAAAGAGCCTGCAACAAAAAATAAGTCGATTGCAGAAGAACAAGCGATTGCTTGGGCCATGGCAGGCTTACGCGAAGCCGGACTCGATCCGCACATCGAGAAATATGCGAATCCCAATGGCGGCGCGGGCGAACAACAAAATGTTGTTGCAGAATATCGCGGACGGGATAATTCAAATGAATGGGTCCTGGTTGGCGCTCACCTCGCACCTCCATCAAATGAGTCTAGTGCAATCGCAATCAGCTGCGATGCTGCCTCCGTGATCGAAGCTGCGCGCGATATTGCTCTGACAGCTATGCATCCGAAACGATCTATTCGCTTCGTTCTTTTCACTGGCGATGAGCGCGACATGCTCAGTTCCTGGGCCTATGTGCGCTTTCACCATGCGGAACTCGATCACGCTCGGGCGGCTATTATTTTTCAATCCAATTGCTATCGAGTGTCCGGATATTCGCTCAATGGAGGACTCGACATCGAAGCTGGCCTGCGCGATGCGATGAAACCTATCGAATCCTTGGGAGCCACTCATTTTGTCATCGGCGCTAAGACAGGAAGGGATGATTTCGATTTTCTCCTCGAAGGCGTGCCCACGCTGTCGGCCTCTCCGATTATGATGCCGGTTTCAGTTGATGGCCCGATGCCTGATCCCAACTTCGGAAAAAGAGGTATGGATGACCTCAAGCACAATATTGCGGTAGTCGCCGTGACCGCGTTCGGGATTGCGGAGCGCACAGCTCCCATTGGTATCCGTCAATCACGCGGAGAAATCGAATCCCTTATAAAGAGCATGCGCCTGGACGATTCAATGAAACACGTAGGAATCTCTTCTCAATGGGAATCAGGCGAGCGCGGACGTTTACCCTAAACGAAACGCGCAGTCGATCCGGATCACGAAAAAAGCCTCCTTCGCGATATAATAGTTGGCGTGCCAACTCCCCTCCGCGCTTTATCCCTGGCGGCAGATCCCTCCACCCCGGGTGTGATTCTCGCAATTGATTACGGAAAAAAAAGGCTGGGACTCGCGCTTTCAGACGAGTTTGGCATCACTTCACGGCCCTTTGCGACGTGGACGCGCATCAACCGCCGCCGCGATCTCGCCCGATTGCGTGAACTCGTGCGGCAGGAAAAAATTCGCCGCATCATCGTGGGGCTTCCATTGCATCTGGATGGCAGGCCAAGTGAAATGTCGGAAGAGACGCGTAGTTTTGCGCTGCGCGTCGAAAAAGCGATTGGCATCCCCGTGGAAATGGTGGACGAACGGCTGAGTTCGTGGGAAGCAAAGGAAACAGTGGCGCAAATAAATTCCGGCAAGCGCATGCGGAACTCTTCCAGACGCGCTGAACCCACCAAGAAAAATCCGATCGACGACATCGCCGCGGCGATTATTCTTCGAGATTACCTGGATCGTGTACGGACTCGGCCCGGAGCGCGAGGCTGACATGCGGCGAGCGCTCCTGTATTTATTTATTTTAGTCCTCATCGCAGCTGGATATTTTTATGTCGCGCTCTACGTTCCGTATCAGAATTTCGCCAATGATGGCGTCTACGTGGATATCCCGCACGGAGCTTCGCAGCGAACTATTTCGCGCTTGCTTGAAGATAATGGAGTGGTGCGCAGCCGGTTCACTTTCGAGCTTTTGTCCCGTTTTCGAAAACGCCGAACGATGGAAGCGGGCGAATATTTCTTCAATCACCCGGTGACCGCAATGGAAGTGTATGACACGATCGTCAACGGCCGCGTTTTCGTCAAAGAATTCGTGATCCCCGAAGGGTTTACGATGTTCGATATTGCGGACCTCGCCGCGCAGGAAGGTTTTCTTACGCGAGATGAATTTCTATCTGCCGCGCGCGACCCTTCCTCCATCAGTGACCTTGCGCCCGATGCGCCAAGCCTCGAGGGCTTTCTTTTCCCGGCAACTTACGAGTTCCCGCGCCATATGACCGGAAAAGAAATGACTTCGTCCATGACGCGCAAATTTCGCCAGGAGTGGCTCACCCTTTCCGATGCGGCAACGACAACGCACCCGAATGTTCAAAGCGTGGTGACGCTCGCATCGCTCGTGGAGCGCGAAACGCCGCGCCCTGAAGAGCGCCCACACGTTGCCGGAGTTTTTGAAAACCGGCTGCGCATCGGCCAGCCGCTGCAATGCGATCCCACGGTTGTTTATGCGCTTACTCTTGCGGGCGCCTACTCCGGGAAACTGAGCGG
>DATAPT010000023.1:0-3413 GCA_036265065.1 Candidatus Acidiferrales bacterium
GACGCTCGCGCTTTCGGATTGTACTCTGTGGCCTGTCTGTTAGTTCCACTCATGCTTCATCGCCTTGGCGAATCTTTCCGCCTTCAAAGTATTCAGGACGTCATCCTTCGTGAGCCAGGCGCGCCGCGCCTGCAAGATGCCATAACGAATTTTCTCCAAATGCGAAGTGTGATGTGAATCAGTGTTGATGACGATCTTCACCCCACGCTGCCTGGCCTGCCGCAGGTGTACGTCGTTGAGATCCAGACGATCCGGATAGGAGTTCAGTTCCATGTCGACCTTATGTTTTGCGGCTGCGATGAGCACCGCATCCATGTCGAACTGGTAGCCATCACGGCGGAGCTGAATGCGTCCTGTAGGATGACCGATGATTGAGGTATTCGGATTCGAAACGGCCTTCAGCAGGCGATCCGTCATCTTCGCCGGTTCTTGATTGAATACGGAATGCACGCTGGCAATGACCACGTCCATCTGCGCCAGCACTTCGTCGGAAAGATCGAGGTCGCCGTCGGCGAGGATGTCGACTTCGATTCCCGCAAAAATCTTGATGCCCTCAATTTCATCGTTCGCTTCGCGAATACGCTGAATGTGCGCCAGCGCGCGCGTGTCATCAAGCCCGTTGGCGAAAGCCAAATTCTTCGAATGATCTGTAATCGCCATGTATTTGTATCCGCGAGCCTTGGCGGCTTCAGCCATTTCCTCGATGGTATTGCGTCCGTCTGTTTCCACCGTGTGCATATGGACGTCGCCCTGAATGTCGTCGAGCGTGATTAGATTTGGAAGGGTGTGCTTATCGGCGGCATCAATCTCGCCCAGATTTTCGCGCAACTCAGGCGCAACGTAATCGAGCTTCAACTTTGCGTAAATCTCCTCTTCGGTTCTGCCGGCCACCGGCTCGTTAGTTTTAAGATCGGCCAGGCTGTATTCGTTCAGGGTGTAACCCATTTTCAGGGCGCGCTGACGCAAGGCAACATTATGAGATTTTGATCCAGTGAAATATTGCATTGCCGCCCCAAACGATTCAGGAGGTAGCAGGCGAACATCCACTTGCAGGTCGTTTCGCAATCGAAAGCTGATTTTGTTATCGCCCTGCGCGATGATGCTCATCAGCGGCGGATACTTCGCAATGTACTGCACTACTTGCTGGCGTTCAACTTCTCCGCAGCAGGCTTGACCAGTAACCAGAATGTCCAGGTCGCCCACGGTTTCGCGGCCCCGCCGCAAAGAACCGGCGGGCGTGATGCGGTTGAGGCCGGGCAACTTTGCCAGATAGTCAGTGAGCTTTTTCGCTTCCAACTCAGCAACGTTAATTAAAAATCTGCCGGAGATTCGGCGGTAATCTCCAATCGCCTTCAGTAGCTTTTGTTCATGTTTTTCGCCCATGCGCGGCAGTTCGCGGATCTTACCTTCGCGCGCCAGCTTTTCTAAACCATCCACGTCGCAGACCTGATAGGAACTCCAGATCAGCGCAATCGTTTTCGGTCCCAGACCTTGAATCTTCAACAACTGAAGCATTGAGGGGTGATACTTCTTGAGCAAATCCGCTTGGATTGTGAGAGTTCCGGTGTTGAATAATTCCTGCAGGTTCACCAGCATCCCTTTGCCAATGCCGGGAATGGCCAGAACCTTCTTGGGTTCGCCGATAAGATCTTTAATCTGCTCGCTGAGATTTTCGATCGCCTGAGCAGCGTTGCGGTAGGAGCGGATGCGGAACGAATCGGCCGCATCGATTTCCAGCAAGTCCGCAGTTTCGTAAAGGATACCCGCGATTGCCTTATTGTCCACGCATTAAAGATTAAAACAAGAATGGCGCAGAGAGCCAGCGCAGGAAAGACCGTGGAGAAACAAACCCGCGCATCCGGCTGCGGACGCCTTCAATCTCCGCGCGACGGCTGGAGCATCAAATTGCGCACACTAAGTCACGCACTCGTCGCTACGTTTGCGGCTTGCGGTCCTTTTTGTCCTTCGGTAATTTCAAACTCGACCGGATCGCCCTCTTGCAGGCTCTTGTAGCCCTCCGATGTGATCGCGCTGTAATGTACAAAAACGTCAGGACCATCTGCGCGACCGATAAATCCGTAGCCCTTTGCGTTATTGAACCACTTAACTGTTCCTTTCAGTCGTTCCACGCTTAACCCCTTCCTTCAGCACGCCTTCAGTGGGGGAGCTAAAGACGTACCTGCAATACGTGCATTTTGTAGCGAGTAGGATGGAGGCTCCAGCGCAAATGGTTGGAAAAAAAAGCTCAATCTTCTTTAGACGGTACGAGAGCTACTCACCTTTCACTGCGCATCGCGTGATCGAGCCACAGCACCGATGCGATCGTTTTAGCGTCCCGAATCGTGCCCTTCAATACCATGCGGAGAGCAGTGGGGAGAGGGACGACCCGCAACTGGATCATCTCGTCGTCTTCAGGCTGCGCCAGGCCCACGCGAAGGCCAGTGGCCAGATATACCGACATTGTCTCGGCAACAAATCCAGGGCTGGCATAGAAATTAAAGATGCGGCGCCAGTGCGAGGCCGTGTATCCCGTTTCCTCGAGCAGTTCGCGCTTGGCCGCTGGAAGCGGTTTTTCGCCGGGATCAATGCGTCCCGCAGGCAGCTCCCAAAGATAACTGTTTGCGGCATGCCGGTATTGACGCTCTAACAATATGCGAGGCTTGGACTGAGATTCATCCACCGCAAGAACAACAACTGAGCCGGTATGGTGCACAATGTCGCGGCGCGCGCGGACGCCACCGGGCTCCTCAACCTCATCCGTCGTTACCCAGAAAGCAGGCCCGCGATAAACCATGCGGGAAGAAATCACTCGGGCCTTACGGGGTGTACGCTTCGTCGATTTAACTGTCTTGGACTTGGGCTTTCTAGGCATTCCAACAATATAAAGCACGGCGGACGGCAGACGAGGGTGGGAAGGGAAGCCAAGTTTACAAACGGAGCGCGCGAATGATTCTGCTATTCTGCCGGGCATGCCTGTGTCGCCTTCCCGAAAACAAAGTATCGCAATCGTTGGTGCGGGAAATTTGGCCGCTGCGCTGGCGGTCTCTTTGCGCGCGGCGGGCTATCCAGTTGAAATGATCATTTCGCGCGGCAGCGCAACATCCGTGCAACGCGCCCGACGGTTAGCGCTAGAGGTCGGGGTCTCGACGGTAACCCTTGACCAAGCACAAATCGGGGCCGAAATCGTTTGGTTTTGTGTTCCAGACGCAACCATCGCCTCGGCAGCCCATTCCTTGTTGAAATCCGCCGATTGGAAAGGGAAAGTCGCGCTGCACTCCAGCGGTGCTCTCACGAGCGATGAGCTATACGTCTTGCAAGAGAAAGGGAGCGTTGTTGCGTCCGCGCATCCCTTGATGACATTCGTGCGCGGCTCCCGTCCCCAGCTTACCGGCGTTCCGTTCGCGATTGAAGGA
>DATAPT010000024.1:0-2449 GCA_036265065.1 Candidatus Acidiferrales bacterium
GGATCTGCTCAGATCTCCGCTCAAACTCCGTTCACCTCTTAACCAAGTCCATGTAAAATAGTGACTTAAGTACGATTTGAGCATCTAGATGCCTAGGCTCAAAATGATACATCTATATAAGCTGGAAAGCAGTTATAAGAAGATATGCAGACGGGCCCCCAAATTGGTGATCGAGAGCGCGAAATCCTGACCGCTATTGTGGAGACTTTCATCGCCACCGGTGAGCCGGTAGGCTCCCGTACCCTCGCACGGTCTAACAGGGAGGGATTGAGTCCGGCAACGATCCGCAATGTGATGGCTGACCTTGCCGATGCCGGTTTTCTGGAGCAACCTCATACTTCCTCAGGTCGCGTACCGAGTACTGAAGCCTATCGTTATTACGTCGAGCAGCTTACGGGTAAGACGCACCTATCGCACCAGGACGAAAACATTATTCAGGATTCGCTTGCCGGCATCTCGGATGTGCCGGAGTTCATGGAGCGGACCTCGCGTGTGCTATCGCTTATTTCACACAACGTGGGAATCGCGGTAGCGATCGGAGGACCGAAAAACGCACTGGAACATGTCTACTTTTCGCGGCTGGGCGACCAGAAAGTTCTAGCCGTAGTCGTAACCAAGTCTGGTGTGGTACGTGATCGCGTGTTGCGACTGGATATCTCTCAACTTGATCTGGATGTCGCTGCGAGATTTATTAATGATAATTTTCGCGGCTGGACGATGGAATCCATGCGCGCCGAAGTAGCACGCCGTTTGGAGCAGGAGCGCAGTGAATATGATGGACTCATGGCGTCTCTCGAGTTGCTGTATCGCCAGGGTGCGCTGACAGCGGATGAGGGCGTGCGGGTCGTGTTTGTCGAAGGCGCATCTAATTTGGTAAGCGGGGAACAGGATCGGCAACGCCTGCGAGAGTTGTTGCAGACGTTGGAAGAAAAGCAAAAATTGGTGGAGCTGTTGGGTGCGTATCTGGATGCTAAGCAGGAGGCAGTTCGGGTCGTCATCGGTCTAGATCAGGCGCTTCCTTCCATGCGAAATCTGGTTTTGATCGGCGCTCCAGCGCGGGTGAATGGTGAAGTTATGGGATCGCTCGCGGTAATTGGACCGACTCGCATCGACTATCAACACACCATGACGGCGGTTTCCTACATTGCCCAATTGTTCGATAAAGTATTAAACGAATCTGAATAAAGAAGTGAGTAAGTTATGCCAAGAACCAATGGAAAATCGGAAGTAGCTTCACAACAGTTCGACGTCGATCATGAATTGCCGGCGTCGGAAGATTTAAGAGACGACGTAACTGGAAATCCAGCAGGACCACACATGGTAAGCGACACAGAAACGGAGCCGCGCGAGTCTGAGATTCTCAAGCTCAAGTCGGAACGTGATTCGCTGGTTGATCGTCTGGCTCGTCTGCAAGCTGAGTTCGAGAATGCCCGCAGGCGTGCTTCACGAGAGCAGCAGGATTTTCGTGAATTTGCAGCTGCCGACACTATCAGAACTCTTCTGCCCGTACTCGATAGCTTTGATCGTGCTTTGAAAGCGGCACCCTCTGAAAAATCAGAGTTTCGCAGCGGGATCGATCTTATCCAGAAGCAGTTCGAGGATGTATTGTCAAAGCTCGGATTAAATCCGATACCGGCAGTAGGCGAGCCATTCAACCCTCACCTTCACGAAGCGGTGGAAATGGTTGACACAACAGATGCAAAAGATCAAACCGTACTCGATGAATTTCAACGCGGTTACAAGTTGAAGGACCGCCTCTTGCGTCCTGCAATGGTTAAAGTTGCCCGCAATCCCAATCACTAAGTTGTTTTAAAAGCGAATCTCTCGCAAAGAATTGTAGGAAGGTTATTCTGACCAGCAACATAAAACGTGACTACTATGAAATCCTGGGTGTCTCCCGGGAATCGAGCGATCAAGAAATTAAGAGCGCCTATCGAAAGCTCGCCTTGCAGTACCATCCTGACCGTAATCCCAACAATCCTGACGCGGAGGAGAAGTTTAAGGAGGCAAGCGAGGCCTATGCTGTCCTTTGCGACGGCGAAAAGCGTGCAACGTATGATCGCTTTGGCCATGCTGGACTAGGTGGCAACGGAGGTGGTGCAGGCTTTGGCGGCGCTGGGTTCCAGGATTTTAGCGACATCTTCGGAGACATATTCGGGATCGGCGACATCTTCGGCGGAGGTTCCCGTAAACGATCACGCGCGCAACGAGGAGCCGATCTCCGCGAGGATATCAATCTTGAGTTTGAAGAAGCTGTATTTGGTACCGACACAAAAGTGACAGTACGTCATCATGAGACTTGCGAAGAATGCCGTGGATCAGGCGCGGCGCCCGGCAAAGCGCCCGTAACCTGCCGCTCTTGCGCGGGACAAGGACAGGTACGTTATCAGCAAGGTTTCTTCAGCGTTGCTAGAACCTGTCCCACCTGCCAGGGTGCGGGGAGCGTGAT
>DATAPT010000025.1:0-3285 GCA_036265065.1 Candidatus Acidiferrales bacterium
CGCCTGAAGGCGGGCGCTACAAAAACACGTCAATTTCGAGTTCTCACACAGACTCTGAAGCCCGCGCCACAAAATTCTATTGTTTTGGCAAAGGTTTGCGTGGAAGCAGTTGATCCGCGTTCGCGGTCATGTAAACATACGACGCGACAATCACGGCCATCTGCTTTAAGTCCGCGGCCTGCAGGCGTTCATACACATCCATGTTCGTGTGGTGCGTGCGCGTTTCGTATTCGATAGGGTCCTGAATAAATTGAAAGCCGGGCAAGCCGACCTCATCGAAAGACAAATGATCGGTCCCGCCCGTCCCATTCGCCGATAACGTGGTCATTCCTTCGGCCTTAAATGGCTCCATCCACTTTTCAAAAATAGGCCGCAGGGCTTCGTTGTCCTGCAAATAAATCCCGCGAATTTTTCCCGTGCCGTTATCCACATTGAAATAAGCGGAAAGTTTCGCGTGCTCCGGCTTGACGTTCATCGAGGTTCGATCCGCGAAATGTTCCTTCACGTACGCGCGCGATCCGAGCAACCCCTCCTCCTCGCCGGTCCACAGGGCGAGGCGCACCGTGCGCCGCATTTTCACGTTGCACGATTTCAATATGCGCATTGCCTCAATCATCACGGCCGACCCGGCCGCATTGTCCGTGGCGCCGGTGCCGCTTGCCCAGGAATCGAAATGCGCGCCGAGCATGACCAATTCATCGGCTTTATCCGTGCCAGGAATTTCCGCAACAATGTTGAAGGAGTCCAATTTGTCATCGTAAAACTTGTTCACAATATTGATTCGGAGTTTCACCGGAATATTCTTTTCGAGTGTGCGGTAAATCCGCCCGTAATTCTCGATGTCGACAGCGACGCGCGGAAGCACCATCGGCTCCTTGGGATCGCGCGAACCGCCGGCCATCACCGTAACCGTTCCGCTGTCATGCGGAGCAGGTTCGAGCCATGCGGCAGCGCCTTCGTCGGTCAGAAATTTCAGGAGCTTGGCATTAAATTCCAGCAGCTTGCGTAGCCGGTCACGCGCGTCTTTGTCCGGAGGTTGCGGCGGACGCGGCTTCACCATCCCCGCCAATTCCTGATCGGTCAGTCGACGCGCCAATGCATCGAATTGCGCGTCAACCACTCGCATCGGCGCGGTCAGAACGAATAAGCCCCGGAGCTTCCCGCGATACGACGCGAAATCTTCTTCCTTTTCAATTTTTGCGTAAATTGCTTCGGTCGTAACCGCGCCGTTGGTCCCCGGCGTCCACGCTTTGGGATAGGCGATAAGCGGAAAATCACGCGGAGCAATTTCGTTGGCTTCAAACAGCTCGTTGGTCCAACCGCGCCCGAACGGTCCCCAGGTTTCCTCATGCACATTCGCGAGGCCCCACGAATCAAGCATTTTTACCGCATATTCGCCGGCCTCGCGTATGTTCGGCGAATTCGTGAGTCGCGGCCCATATACGTCTGTGAGGTATCCAAGCACTTCCATAATGCGTGAATGTTGCGCCTCTTCTTCCTGAAACTTGCCGATGACAGAAGGATCGGGCGCGGACCATTCGTTCTGCGCGGCCACGCCAGCAGCCAGGACGAGCCCCATAAGGAACAAGGCCAACAACTTTGATGGAAGGAACGAGCTTCTTCTGTACATAGCTAAAAATAATTCTACTCGAAGATGCCCGAATTTCGATGTCTGGCCTCAATGAGGGTTCCATCGAGGCCACCAGGCGACCGATTTCAACTCGGAGAGGTCAGGTTTTCTGTGCGGAAAGGAACGAAACATTCAATACAAGAAAAATCAGGCGACCTTGAGAATTTTTCCAGCCACCTCGGCAGCTTTTGCGGCGTCCATCACGAGCGCGCCCGAGCTTTCCACCCATTTCGCCAAATCCTTCAGATGCGCCGCGGTCAGAGCACTCACATCGATATTCAAGTGCCCTTTGCACTGCCTGTCCAGGAAGGATTCGGTGGCGGGACCGAAATACGGTCTGCTGATCGCAATGACCTTATCCGAAATTGCGCTCATCGCTCACTCCGTTCCGCTTGCAATAAGAGGCACGCTGCCGCGTCTTTAACTTTTACATTCTTCATTCCAGTCTCCTTAAAAAGTAAATGCCAATTGCAATTCGACGCCGTTTTCAGCTGTCGCATTGCGGAAATAGACGCGATTATATTGGAGTTTGAAGCAAGCATAAGTTAAGGCATCGTACCGCACGCCGGCGGAAGGGCCTTCATATCGCCCAGTAAATGCTGTGACGGGATCGTTCGTGGGGATGTTGACTTCCTGCCAGCGAAAATAAGGACGCGCCTTTCCGATACGATAGGCAAGCTGCGTGTAACCCATCGGCGAATTAAAAGTTTGCCCGCCAACGGTTACCTGGTGATGTAGCAACACAAATTCATTTAAGAATTCCCACTTCGAATCAATCAAAACGGCATACAAACTTGAGACAGTTTGATTCACTTTCGGCGACCCGTTGGATGGAATCAGGTCCCCCGTTAGAAACGAAGCCCCGATTTGGAGGCCTTCCACCCATTCTGGTCGAATAAAGGCAGCTACGTTCACGTCCTTGTGATTCCGGTCTGAAGCAAAGTTCTCGACGCCATCTCCTGACAAAGGGCCGCGTACTTCAGAGCTTCCATCGCCCACTTCTGCAATCCAATGCAAGTTGAATTTTCCAGATTGGGGAATAGCTCCGGTAGTGGTAACTCCCAATTCATGGATGGGCAATGGACCGCCACTATCCTCGAAAAAAAACATAAACGGTCTGCCGGTGGCGGTGGAAAACCATGTTCCGTGGTGAAAGGCAGTGTTGTAGAAACCGATTGAAGTGTGATAACGACCGGCGCTGATCTCGAAGTATTTATTGTATCGGTAGGTTAATTGAAATCGTTCAAGATCTACGCCGAAGTTATTCTCAGGACCTGTTGAAAAAACAAGTTCCGTCAGAAAACTTAACCTCTCCGCAAGCTGCGAAGTGATGAACAGGTCAAATTCTCCGGCACGGAACGAGGTTTTAGCCGGAACCCCCAGCGGAAAATTTAGACTTTGCGCCACAGGTCCGTCGTCAAAATCCAGGTCGAAGAATCCGCGGAATCTAAGTACCGGGCCGTGAGGAATCTCCATCATGTGCTCGTGCGATTCCTCCTCGGACTGCGGAGGTTCAGTGGGAGCCGGGCCCTGTTGCGCTGCGGGTGCAGGATTCGTCTCGCCTCCTTGTGTATTCTGAGCCGGCGTAGCCGCCGTGGGCGCAGTCTCGGTTGTGGCATTTTGCGTGGCATTTGTCGGCGCGGGTTCTGTCATAT
>DATAPT010000026.1:0-4337 GCA_036265065.1 Candidatus Acidiferrales bacterium
CGACTTCCGTTTCCTACCTATCACCAAGTGCTCGGAGCTTCACAGCTCTCAACACGACTAAAGCCTCAAATCACCCTAAATGTCCGATCTGCTGTTAACGGTTTGGTTCGCCACCTTGTTAGGGCATTGCCACCTTGTTAACCTCAAAGGGAGCTTTGCGAAGCCGTATATGCCTGAACGCACATCCATGCTCTCGACCGGTACACCTGCACGCATCAATCTGAAGGCCTATTCAGCCGAGCTTTCGCTCAGCACCTTGGCCGTAGGCGTTGATAATATTCATCATGACGTCTTCCTAAGCCCCACGTTCGTAGAGACGACGGAAGCGTATCTGCTTGAATTCATCCGCCAATCGGTAAACCTTCCATTTCTTTCGAATAAAGAACGCTCGCCGAACGAAAGGCGGATGTCCCCTCGCCGTGAAGGGGATAGAAAAAATGTAAAGGCTCCGGAAGTTGCGTCTTGGAAGAAGCAGCTCTCCGACCTTCTGCATGCGGGTCTACAGAAAGCCAAGTTTGAAAAAAATATCGAGATCGATCTGATCCTTCGCGCGAGTTTGCTGAAATATCTGACGCAAGAAATTGGCGCGCAGTTCGCAAATCTACTGCTGGAAGCGAAGGAGTGGATAAGAGGCCGTGGCGAACACTTCGATCGCAGCGAGCAAGCCCACGTTATTAAGTCTCACCTGGCTGAATTGCAGGCAGATCGCCGAAATCTCTTCCGCAAAGTGGGCCAGCATATCTACCAGGCGATTCTGGACATAGAAGAAAACGGCCTTGGAAGATCCCGAAAGGCATTGTTCGGGGATGAGTCTGCCGCGGCGTACGACATTTTGAATAACCGCCTGGCCTTCGTCGAAAACGGCAAGGACGATGTGCTTTTTCTCGAGCAGTATGTGCTGCTTGGAAATTACATCCGTGATCAGGACCGGTTTGAAACCTTCGACGGGGTTATGCTGGACCTTTTGCGCGAGTCTGTGGTGACTGGGGATTCCGGCAACGATTTAAATGAAACGTGGCAATCGCACCAAAAGCTCGTGGATCAGGCGGTCGCCTATAAGGCGGAAATCGCACGTCTGAAGGATGAGCGAGAGGCGCTTTCGCGCAAGTTGGAACGGTCCGAAAGCCTGATGGGGCGCGTAGGGTTTGGCGCTGATCCTTCTGAAATTCGGGCTTCGATGGCGGAAATCGAGAAGCGGCAGCGGCTCGCGCACCGAAAGCTGGAAGAAACAAATCCGCAAATTGAAGCTTCGCATAGTGAAGCGGATTACCTGGCCAAGCAATATCAGGAGCGACTTGGCGATTATCTGAACCAGCCGGAAAATGCACGAAGCCTGTTCGACCCCGCGGCGGTGAATGGCTCCAATAGAAGCAAGGCTGGGCTGCGCGCGCAACTGCTGGAGGAACTGATTGTGCGGCTGGAACAGCGGGATTTGCTGGTGCACATTCTGGCCAGTTACCAGCTGCGGAATATCTGCCACGATTACTGCCCGCCGATCCATTTGCAGCAGTTGAAAAAGGCGCTGGTCTCACGCGAAGAACTAAAGCGCGTGGAGGAAATTCTGAAGCAATTTCCAGCGCGGCAGTATTCCGCGCAGCGAATCGAAGAACTGTCCAAGAAAATCCGCAAAACGCCGCGCGAAGAAATACGCGCGGTAGTTGTGCGCTTCGCGGAAGATTTCATGCGACTGCGCCGGGACGCCAGAAATTATGAACGCCTGAGCGCCGCCATGGAGCGTATTAATCTGGTGCGCAACGAGCGGAGGCGTGAACTTTCGGAAATGAATCATAGCCTCTACGAGTTTCTGCTGCCGGAAGAGGCCCGGCCCGCGGAAGATCATGTAATCACGCACACAGTAATTAAGGCTGATGTGCGAGGGTCGACGAAAATTACCCAGGACCTGCTTGCGCGCGGACTGAATCCCGCGTCTTTATTCAGCCTTAATTTTTATGAGCCGGTGAAGCGCATTCTGGAACGATATGGCGCGTCGAAAGTTTTTATCGAAGGGGACGCGCTGGTGCTGGCGATCTACGAAACGGAATCGACGCGCGCGCAACAACGCGCCGTATCGAAGGCCTGCGCGCTGGCCCGGCAGATTCTGGCTGTTTCCACGGCATATAACGACAGGACGGATATGAGCGATTTGCCGCGACTGGAATTGGGAGTGGGGATTGCGTTTCAGGGATCGGCGCCGACCTATTGGATGGATACGGATTCGCGCATCATGATTTCGCGTGCTCTGAATCTTTCGGACCGTCTTTCAAGCTGCTCCAAGGCCGCCAAACGCATGCTGTCAGAGAATCCCTCGCCATTTCGCCTGTTCCTGTTTCAGACCATGATGGAGGGGGTAGCCGAGGATGAGGCCGACGAATTTTTGGTTCGCTATAATTTAAATGGCGTGGAATTAAACGAGGAAGGTTTCCAGAAACTGCAGGAAGAAATTTCCTTATCGGAAATGGAAATCGATTGCATCATGCCCTGGGGCAAGGAACGCGTGACGCTATTCCGCGGAGAAACGCCGGTGGGAGAGGGGCTTGAACCTGTGCTCATTCGCCGTGGTTTCATTCGCGAAATGCTGCCAGGCGGCAAAATCGGGCAGGCGGGAACCCGACCGTATTACGAAGTTTGCGTGAATCCAAAAGTATTGGAGCTTGCTGATTTTCTAACAGAAACGGCTGCGGTGCGGCGCGCCTGAAAAGCTGTAATGATAAAGTCCGATGGAGCCGTTGTAGCCCGGTCCGAATAAATCTCTTCATTTTTTCATGAGCACTTCATGAGCAGAAGCAAGTCAATATCCAAGGGCCGAAAATTTACCGCTGCCGGCGAGGCTCGCCGCCGCGCGCGTGAACAGGCAGGATCTCCGCCTGCCGCGCGAGTCATTCCCGATAAGCGCCTGAAGCCATCCAAGCACAAAAAGAAATTGATCGAGGAATAGGTAGGACAGGCTTCAGCCTGTCAGGTTTAGATTTTTGCTTTGATTGAGCGCGAAAAGCAGACGGGCTGAAGCCTGTGCTACTAGTGAATGTGGCGCGTTTTTTTCTGCATGTAATCCATCAGCAGATATTGGCCCAGAGTGTAGGGAGTGGTGAAGTACGCTTTGCCACGGCAGAGCTCGGTTACTTTTTGCACGAAGTGGACGAGGCTGTAGTCGCTCGCCAGCATGAACGTATTGATCAAAATTCCGGATTTGCGGCAGCGGCCCACTTCTTCCAGTGTCTGCGTGACGACGAGGGGATCGAGGCCAAACGCGTTTTTGTAAATGCGGCCGTCATCGAGGGTGAGCGCAGAAGGTTTTCCGTCGGTGATCATCACGATCTGCTTCATGTCTTTTTTCTGGCGCGCGAGGATGCGCCGCGCAAGTCGCAGACCTTCGCGCGTATTCGTGTAATAAGGTCCGACCTGCACGCGCGCAAGTTCCCCGAGCGGCATTTCTTCCGCGGAATCGTGGAAGAGTACGAGATGCAGCGAGTCCCCGGGATATTGCGTGCGAATCAGGTGCGAAAGCGCCAGGGCCACTTTTTTGGCGGGAGTGAAGCGATCTTCGCCGTACAGGATCATGCTGTGGCTGCAATCGAGCATCAGCACGGTGGCGCACGAGCTCTGATACTCCGTCTGGTGGACCATCAAATCCGGATAATCCAATTCGATGGGAACCTTTGATCCCTCGCGGCGCACCGCGTTAAACAAAGTGCCGCTGATGTCCAAATTCAGAGTGTCGCCAAATTCGTACGCGCGAGAAGCTCCACCCGATTCGACGCCTGTCGATAAATCCCGCGTGTCGTGCCGGCCCAGACTGCTTTTCCCGAGCGATCCCATCAAATCCTTGAGCGTCTTGAATCCGAGGAAGTCGATCGTTTTGTCCGTAATTTCAAAACGAGGCTCATTTTCACGATCGCGTTCACGGCCCTGGCCCACTTGTCCGCGCGGAGTTTTATCAGGGGGTGCGGTGATTTGGGGCTGCCCGGTCACGTATCCTTCTTCCATCAGCTTTTCAATCAGCTGGTCGATCAGCTCCTTCATCTTCGCGTCCATCTGTTCGGGAGTGCCGTCGAGCAAATCTTTCATTTCCTTATCGCCGAGCAAATCGCCTTGCTCGAGGGCGCGCTGGATCGCCTGACGCAGAGCCTCCATGGATTTTTCGGGGTCCATCTCAGACATGCCGTAGAATTGCGATTCGAAGCCGCTTTGAAGAAAAAAGTCGGACAGGCGTTTGAGCAATTCCTGCAGATCTACGCTGTCGGCGGGTTCGCCGGTGTACTTGGTGTAACGGATAAATTTGGGCATATGCTTTGCTCGCTTACCGGCTGCTGGGTTGCAGAACTTTAGTTTAAACCCCG
>DATAPT010000027.1:0-11173 GCA_036265065.1 Candidatus Acidiferrales bacterium
AAAGAAAAATCCTCTCGCAACGACGCGGTTCGAGGAATGCTTTCCTTTACTTCCTCTACTTCCTTAATTTCCATTATTTCCCTTTTCCTCTTTTTTTCACTTCTCCTTACATTATCCTCCTGTTCCCGTACTTTTGGCACCGAGCCCGGGGTCGTCAATTTTCTAATCGAAACGATGCCCACCAATTTGGATCCGCGCATTGGCACCGATGCAGTTTCGCAGCGGCTGGACAGCCTGATTTTCAGCAGCCTGGTTGAACTGGATGCGCAAAGAATTCCGCGCGGGGATTTGGCCGAGACATGGGAAATGCGTGACCCGGTCACTTATGTTTTTCATTTGCGAGGCGGCGTGAAATTTCACGATGGGCGGCCGCTTACATCCGCGGATGTGAAATACACTTTCGATTCCATTCTGGACAGGACCATTACATCCCCAAAGCGAGGTTCACTGGCACAGATTCAATCAATAGACGCTCTCGATGCGAGTACTGTGATTTTTCATTTAAAGGAACCGTACGCAGGATTTTTGTGGGAGATCGCCAGGCCTGCCATTGGAATTGTGCCGACTGGGTCAGGAACGGATTTTTCAAGCCGGCTTACGGGGTCGGGCCCCTTTCGTTTCGTCAGCGCGGAACAGGATGACAACGTAATCCTCGACTGCAACAGCGATTATTTTGGCGGAGCGCCAAAAATTTCGCGAGTACGATTTCGAGTGGTTCCGGAAGCGATTGTGCGCGCCCTGGAATTGCGCAAAGGCAGTGCCGACGTGGAGGTGAATTCGCTCACCTCGGATATGATTCCGGTTTTGCGGCAGCAACCCACGCTCGACGTCACGGACAATCCCGGAACTAATTACCAGTATCTGGCGTTTAATCTGGAAAATGCGACGCTCGCAAAACGCGAAGTGCGGCAGGCGCTTGCCTATGCCACGAACCGCGAAGAAATCATAAAATATTTATATCGTGGGCAGGCGCGCACCGCCGATGGTCCTCTGCCAGGCAGCAGCTGGGCCTATGATCCCGACATTCGGAAATACGAATACAATCCGCTGCAGGCGGAACAATTGTTAGATGCTGCCGGGTTCCCAAGGCAGGCGGCCACGGGCGGCATGCGGGTAAAATTAAGCCTGAAGACGACAACGGAAGAATCTTCCCGGCTGCTTGCCACCGTCTTGCAAGAACAGTGGCGCAAGGTGGGCATCGATCTTGACGTTCGGCCCCTGGAATTTGCCACCTTGTATTCGGACATGGCGCGCGGAAGTTTTGAGATTTTTACGCTGCGCTGGATCGGAGCGAACAACGATCCCGACACATTTTTCGAGTATGTTTTTGATTCGAGAAAAGTTCCTCCTGCGGGAGCGAACCGCGGGCACTATCGAAATCCGGAAGTGGACGCGCTGCTCGATCAGGCGCGTGTGGAAAGCGATCGAGAAAAGCGCCGTGCGATATTCAGTAAAGTTGAAAAGATTGTTGCGGAAGATTTGCCTTACGTCAGCCTGTGGTTTATGGACAACGTGAGCATGCACAGGAAAAGGATCAGCGGTGTGCAACTTTCGCCGACCGGGGATTATGATTTTTTGAGAACGATTGAAGCGCGGTAGGATCTGAGCGGCGGTTCTATGTAGCGAAATGTCTGTGTTCTTTCTGTCATAACGAGCGAAACGAGGAATCTCTTCAGCTTACGTTAGAGAAAGAAAGAGAGATCCCTCGCTTGGCTCGGGATGACAGAAGGTCAGGCCTTCATTGGGCTGTGAAAAATATGACTATTTTTTCTTGCAAGGACCAAACCCCACAGGCTGAAGCCTATGCTACAAAAATCTGATTTTTTCAGGGAAATTTTCACGCTTCGCTTTCATCTTCGAGGCAGGCGCGAATTTCCTGTTCGGTGATTACGCCGTCGCGCATTATTTCCCAGTCATTTTCCTCGAGCCTGACGATGGTCGATGCCAGGCTTCCCGGAGTTTCACCCGCGTCAATGATCAGCGGCAGGCGATCTCCCATTTGCTCCAGCAAATCGATTGCGGTCGAGCACGCCGGTTGGCCGGAAATGTTTCCGCTTGTGCCGGTGACAGGACCTTGTAGCAATTCGATGAGTCCATTTACGATCATGGAATTTGGCCAACGAAGCGCAACGTTTCCCGTTTGCGCCGTCACCTTCAAGGGGACAGCCGTGGAAGCTTCGACCAGCAAGGTCAGAGGGCCGGGCCAGAACTTGGCAGCGAGCTTGTGAAACGAATATGGAACATCGCGCGAAAGAGAAATGCCCTGCGAAATTTTATTGACGAGGATGGGAAGCGCGCGGGTTTCCGGGCGTCCCTTTACGCGATACAACTGATCGACGGCAGCAAGATTGAAAGGATCGGCGGCAATCCCGTAATAAGTGTCCGTTGGAATGGCGACAAGCTCGCCCCGGCGAAGAAATTCCGCGGCATACCGGAGAGCTTCGGGGTCCGGATTTTCAGGTGAAATTTTCAGCAATTCAGCGGACAAAGTGGCGATCCTCGTATGAAGAACTTAAAAATGGTATTTGACCGGAAACAAAACGTAGTCGAGTGAAACTACCATATACGTCTAAAGCGTTCAAGACGCTAAACCTTCAACTTAGATTTATCTACCTGAGAGCGATGCCAGAATTGATAACGGAAAGAACTCTCTCCGCCCCGAAAGGCGCGCATTGCGCTGTAGGGATTGCCCATTGCTTTACCGTTCGGGGAGCGTTTGTTAGTCTGATCGTTATGGTTCAGCCAGCCGACAGAGCAAAACAGATCAGCTACAAACCAAAAATTTCGGAAATTGCCAGCCGTGAAAACCAATGGCTCAAGCGGTTTCGCGCCGCACTTTCCGGAGAATTCGGCGATGACGGATTCGTCGGGGTTGAGGGAGTGCGCCTAGTGGAGGCGGCGTTGGGCTCGGGCCTGACGGTGGACGCGCTGCTCATCAGCGATTCGGGCACGCGGCATCTTTCACGCGTCTCGCCGGTTCTCGCACGAGATGTTCCGGTGTTGCAAACGTCTGACAAATTATTTGGGGGCGTTGCCAATACTCGCGCGCCGCAAGGAATCGCCGCGCTCGTCAAGCCACGCATCGCGACAATCGAAAATCTTTTGCCTGACGCGAAATTGCTCGTGGTTCTGGTGGGAGTGCAAGACCCGGGAAATGTGGGCACGATTGTTCGTGCGGCGGAAGCATTCGGGGCGAGTGGGGTGGTAACCTGCCCGGCGGGCGAAATCGGAACAGCCGATCCGTTTTCGCCGAAGGCGATGCGTGCTTCTGCGGGCTCGTCCCTTCGATTGCCTATTCTTCCTGCTGTTTCCTCGGCCGTTTTGCTCACTAAATTGGGCACTTCGAAAATAAAGATTTATGCCGCGGTAGCCGCCGAATCTTCTGCCGCCACTTCCCCGCTCTTGCGGCCGTGGGAAATTGACTGGAAAATTCCCGCAGCAATTTTAATTGGCAACGAAGGGTCGGGATTGCCCGCCGAATTCGTTCGTGCGGCGGATGCGCGTGTATTTATTCCACAAGCTGCGGCCAGCGCAGCCGTGGGGATTGAGTCGCTGAACGCCGCGATGGCAGCCAATATTTTGCTGTACGAAGCGATGCGCCAGAAAAGCACTTCACGAGAGTCGCGCCGGTGAGCCTGTTCGCAAAACTCGAACCCGAAGAAAATGAAAGCGGCAAGGGCCAGCCTCTCGCGGAACGCATGCGTCCGCGCACACTCGATGAATTCACGGGGCAAGAGGCTCTGCTTGGCCCGGGAAAACCGTTGCGGATTCAGATCGAGCGCGATGATATTGGTTCAATGATTCTTTGGGGTCCGCCGGGGTGCGGGAAAACGACGCTGGCTCGACTGATTGCGCGGATGACGCATTCCGAATTTGCGGCGTTCAGCGCGGTGCTGACAGGTATCAAGGAAATAAAAGAAGTGATGGCCGCTGCCGAGCACACGCGGCGCGCGGGACGCCGAACCATAGTGTTTATCGACGAGGTGCACCGCTTCAACAAGGCGCAGCAGGATGCGTTTCTTCCGCATGTGGAAGCGGGAAATATTATTTTGATTGGGGCGACAACGGAAAATCCTTCCTTTGAAGTAATCGCTCCCCTGCTGTCCAGAACACGCGTTTACGTTTTGCAGGCTCTGACGACAGAGCAGATCGAAGGGCTGCTGCGGCGCGCGCTTGCGGATCCCGTGCGCGGGCTTGGCAAAGAACAAATCGTGATCAGCGAGGAAGCGATCCAGCACATCGCCATATTTTCGAGCGGCGACGGACGCGCGGCTTACAACACGCTGGAGGCCGGCGTGCGCGCCGCGCAACCGGATGCATCAGGCACACGCACGATCACCAAGGAATTGTTGGCGGAACTTTTGCAGCGGAAGTTTCTGCTGTATGACAAATCGGGCGAGGAACATTACAACCTCATTTCCGCGCTGCATAAATCCGTGCGCAATTCCGATCCGGACGCCGCGCTCTACTGGCTCGTGCGAATGCTCGAATCGGGCGAAGATCCGCTGTACGTTGCGCGGCGGCTCGTGCGCATGGCGAGCGAAGACATCGGCCTCGCCGAGCCGGGCGCGCTGGCCGTGACCATCGCCGCGATGCAGGCCGCTGAGTTTGTGGGACCTCCGGAAGGAAATCTCGCGCTGGCGCAGGCCGCGGTTTATCTTTCTCTCGCGCCAAAATCGAATGCGCTTTACACGGGTTACGGTTCGGTAGCCGATGATCTGGAGAATACGCGGACAGAACCCGTGCCGCTTCACCTGCGGAATGCTCCCACAGGACTGATGAAAAATATCGGCTATGGCAAGGGATATCAGTACGCGCACGACGTGGAAGATAAAGTCGCCGACATGACGTGCTTGCCGGAATCGCTATCGGGAAAAACTTATTATCGTCCGACGGACCAGGGATTTGAGGCGCGATTGCGCCAGCGCATGGATGAAATTCGGCGGATTAAGGATCAGCGGAAGACAAAATGAGAAACCGCTTAAGTTTTAGTAGGACACGATTCCTGCTGCGGAAAAGTGGATTGTCTGTCATTCCGAGCGGAGCGAGGAATCTCTCTTTTTTTATTTTCTCGGAGTTAATCGGAGAGAGATTCCTCGTTTCGCTCGGAATGACAGAAATTGTGAACTTTTTCCGCAGCTTGCTCAGCCTGAATGTTTTTGAATTTTTCCTGATGGGCTCCAGTTAAGATTCATTTAAAAAAGTCAAAAGAAAACAGGCTGAAGCCTGTTCTACTTTTTCTTGTGCCGGTAGTAAATATCCTTGGCGATGCAGCGGTCCATGACCACGAAAATACCGGCGCGACGGGCGCGCTCGGCTGCCGCAGCGTCTTCCACTCCCTCTTGCATCCAGATGGCCCGCGCGCCGATGCGAATCGCCGAATCGACAATATCCGAGACGTGTTCCGAGCGGCGAAAAATATCCACAATGTCGATTTTTTCAGGAACGTCTTCCAGGCGCGCGTAGGCTTTTTCGCCAAGCACTTCTTTTTCGTTCGGATTTACGGGAATGACGCGATAGCCGGAAGATTGCAATGATTCCGAGACGCCGAAACTTGAACGGTACGGATTGGAGGAGAGCCCGACGACGGCAATATTTTTGGCCGAAGAGAGGACTTCGCTGACGGATTCGTCTTCAGATTTCATCATGGAAACCGTTTATCGTGATTTGTGATTCGTAAATCGTGGCTTGCAATTTGAAATTTCAAATTTGAGATTTCAAATCTGTGAAACACCAGATTGCTCGGAACCATTCCGTAAGTTCCTCAAACAAAATAAATTCTTCGAGCAAATCATTGGCAAATTAACGGTGTCTATTTGCCGGCCGCTTGCCGCTTGTCATAGGTCTCTTGTTCTTGGCTCGCTGGTCACCCATAACAGGGCGTTTTCCACCCGGCGTTTTTTCGGCAGGTTTCTTTTGCGCCAGTATTTCGGCTCGCGGGCGCCACTCACGGCGCGGCTTTAATCCCTTGGGAACAGGTTTGTGCTCGGTGAGCGCGCGATCTATCGCCCGGCCCAGCTTGGCCACTTCCTCGGCGCTCAGTTGACGATAATGGCCCTCCTGCACGGTGTCTGCATCGAGCGTGGCCAGCTTCATACGCCTTATTTTTTCGACAGGATGTCCAATCGCCAGCAAATTTCGGCGCAGAATTTCGCGGCGGCCGCCGTTCATTTGCGCCTCGTACCAGGGATTGGGCGGATTTTTTCCGGCGGCATGCGTTCCGCGCAACGGAAATATTTTGCCGTCCACCGTGTGCGACAGGGTTTTCAGCTGCACATCGTTGACGCGCCCCTTCACCTTGATCCAGAAAGCTTGGGGCAGAGAGGGCGAGGCTTTCAGCATTTTGCTGGCGAAATCGCCGTCGTTGGTCAGAAAAATGGCGCCGCTCGCGGCATAATCCAGACGCCCGACGGGAAACACGCGCTCGGAAACGCCAACCAAAAAATTGCGCAGCGTGCGACGGCCCTCTGGATCGGCCAGAGTGGAAACCACGTCTGGCGGCTTGTTCATCAGCAGATAGACGTGCGCATCGGAAAGTCGCGCGACTTTGCCTGCCGCTTCCACTCGATCATGCACCGGGTCGGCTTTCGCGCCAAGTTCGGTGACAACGACTCCGTTCACGCGCACCTGCCCGCTGCGGATTAAATCCTCCGCATGGCGGCGCGAGGCGATTCCCGCGCGGGCAATAATTTTCTGTAAACGTTCTTGCATGATTTTTTAGGAAGCGCTTTCTGCCTTGGCTTCTTCGGAGTGCTCCGCATCGGCTGTGGCGGCTTCCGGTGTTTCCTGGTGCGGTTGCGGAACGGTTTCGGACACGCCGTCCACTTCGTCTGTTCTGGTTTCTACGATCGTTTCCATTGTTTCGGACGACACACTGACTGCGTCCGATTCATCTGAGGTCAATTGCTGATTTCCAACAGCGGTGCCAACTTTATCGGGCGCTTCCGCTACTGCAGGAGGCTGGTTTACCTCCGCATCCGTTATCTCACTTTGTGTGGATTCTTCGGTTGCTTCCGTGGACTCAACTTGAACGTTTTCGCCGTTGTTGAGTTCTTCGAGTTGTTCCGGCTCGACGGGCGCGATGCCTTCATCGGAACCAAGCGCCGCACGCGCAAGCTGCTCAAACTCTTTCAAGCTGGGCAACTCTTCGAGATCGGATAGGCCAAAGCGCATCAGGAATTCTTTTGACGTGCGGTACATGATGGGGCGGCCCATCACTGCTTTGCGGCCCGCGGTTGCGATCAGCCGCTTTTCCAAAAGTGTTTTCACAACTCCAGAAACATTCACGCCGCGGATTTCCTGAATTTCCGGACCCGTGACTGGTCCTCGGTAGGCGATCACGGCCAGCGTTTCGAGCGCGGGCATGGTGAGGCGCAAGGGCGGGCGCAGGCTCTTGATAAATCGGCGAACAGCTTCATGATGTTGGGGCTTGGTATAAAACTTATACCCGCCGGCAACCGCGCGAATTTCAATGCCGCGATCCTCGGCGGCAAAGCCGGCAATCATTTCGTCAAGCGCGGCGCTGACCGTGGCTTTTTCCTCGCCGATGGCCTTCGCGATTTGATCGAGTGTCGCGGGTTCGTCCGCAGCGTAAATAATCGCCTCGAGCGCGCCCTTTAATTCCGTGGGATTCATTGTCATTGATATTGTTCGTCAATTCCCCTGAGCGGTTCCACCGCGGCGTCGGATGAAATCGATTCGCCGCCGGCGAAAACCACGTCGAACATTTTATGCTTTCGCAGCCAAATCTTTGAGAACATTTCCTGCTGTACGAGGACGATGGCCTGCAGGCGCGTGAGTTCCAGCACGGCGAGCAACGAAACGATCATCGCGTGGCGCGACGGGCAGGATTCGAAAAACGCGATCAAATCGATGCCCTCTTCCACGGTAACCAGTTGCTGGCGCAGCAAATCCATCATCTGCGCGATAGTGAATTGTTGGTGGTGCAGCTCGATCTTCACAACTTCTTTGCGGCGCTCGAGCACCTGCTGAAAAACTTTTACCAGGTCCACGAGTGAAACGATCAGCTCGCCTTCCGTCTCTTCGCCATCGTATAGCGTGAGGTCCGGCTTGGACCAAACGTGCTCCTCAATCTGTTGACGCTGGTGGAGCAGTTGCGCGGCGCTCTTGAATTTTTCGTGTTCGACCAGGCGATGCACGAGGTCCGCGCGCGGGTCTTCCAATTCTTCTGGCCCGGCCAACGGGTCGGCGGGCAGAAGCATTTTCGATTTGATGTAGATGAGCGTCGCGGCCATGTAAATAAAATCGGCCGAGATGTCCATGTCCAGCTGCTCGAGCTTGTGAAGATATTCCAGATACTGGCCGGTGATTTTAGAAATGGGAATATTGTGGATGTCGATTTCCTGCTTCTTGATCAAATCGAGCAGCAAGTCGAGCGGTCCGTCGTATGCATCGAGATGAATTTTATAGGGTGATGCCATATTACTACCTCGCTTGCTGTTTCGGAAAAAGTAGCACAGCCACTCTTGGCTGTGCGGTTTTTCGACGCTGCTTGCCTCGATCGTCCGATCAGCACTTGCAAAAGCCGCACAGGCAGGAGTGCGTGTGCTACTTAAACATTCCCCGTCGTTCTCTGGGCGGCAATTTCCGCGCGCTTCTCTTTCCAATTAAATACGGACTCGCGCACGCGTGACATTGTCTTCTGCGCGACTTCGCGGGCCTTCTCCGAGCCATCATCAAGAATCCGCAATACTTTATCCGGATGGGCCGCGTATTCCTCGCGACGCGAGCGGACCGGCTCAATCCACTTGATCAAATGATCGGCCATCGACATTTTACACTCAATGCACCCAATTCCCGCAGTGCGACAACCCTCCGCCGACCACGCCAGCGTTTCCGGCGGCGAAAACAATTTGTGCCAGTCATACACGGGACAGACGTCGGGATTGCCAGGGTCGGTGCGGCGTTTGCGCGCAGGGTCGGTGATCATCGCGCGCGACTTGGTGCGAATCGAATCGTCGGATTCGCTGAGCGAGATGAAGTTGTGATAGCTCTTGGACATTTTCCGGCCGTCTGTGCCCGGAATCCGAGGTGTTTCTGTAAGCATTGCACTCGGTTCGATCAAAATATCGGGAGAAGTAAAATAGGTGGGATTATTTCTGATCACCTCAAGAAATCGTTTCAGACCTAGCTCGCTCCTGACATCCGACAAAAGAATCGTCGAGTCACCGGGGGCTCTACCTTCATACCGGCCTGGCGGTAGATTCCTGACCATCGTGTCATTGGCCGCCCGCCTGTCCGACTCTGCGAGATTACTTCTTACTCTTGCGCCATAAAAGAAATCAAATCGGCGGACTATCTCTCGGGTAAGTTCAACGTGTGCGACTTGGTCTTCACCGACAGGAACGAGATCGGCATCATAAATTACAATGTCCGCGGTTTGCAGCACCGGATATCCGAGAAAGCCATAGGTATGCAGGTCCTTTTCCTTCACGTTGTCTAGCGCTTCTTTGTAAGTGGGTACGCGCTCGAGCCAGCCTAGCGGCGTGACCATCGAAAGCAGCAGCTGCAGCTCGGCATGTTCCGGAACAGAAGATTGCAGGAACATCGTGCACTTCGCCGGATCGAGGCCTGAAGCCAGCCAATCGGTTGCAATTTCGATGGAGTTTTGCGCGACCTGCGACGTGTCGGCGTAGTCTGAAGTTAGCGCGTGCCAGTCGGCGACGAAGAAAAAACATTCGTATTGCGGTTCGGACTGGAGCTTTACCCAATTTTCCAGGGCCCCGAAAAAATGGCCGATGTGAAGGCGCCCGGTGGGGCGCATGCCGCTTAGGACTCGTTTCTTGTGTTCCACGCTAGATGTTTCTCCTGAACTGCTGTCCTGCGTAGCGTCCGCCTTTAGGTGGACAGTTGCATGTCCTTAAAATGCCCGCCTGAAGGCGGGCGTTACAATAACCGCCTTGTCGCCGAATCTTCATCCGCGCAACATCGTTCCCTCGCTTAGCAAATCACGCGCGATGATCATGCGTTGAATTTCGCTCGTGCCTTCGTAAATTGTAATGACTCTGGCGTCGCGGTACATGCGCTCGACATCGGATTCGCGCGAATAGCCAAGGCTGCCGTGAATCTGCACCGCCTTGTACACGACGCGATTCACCATTTCTCCGGCGTACAATTTTGCGCGCGAGGCGTAGGCGCCGAGTCGCGCTGCGCCCGTATCGCGCATCCATGCGGCGTGGTGCACCAGCGCCCGCGCGGCTTCGATCTCCGTTTGCATGTCAGCGAGCATCCATTGTACAGCCTGGAAGTCCCCAATCGTCTTGCCGAATGCGCGGCGCTCTTTCGCATACGCAACGGACGCTTCGAATGCCCCCTGCGCAATGCCAACGGCCTGCGCCGCGATGCCAACGCGGCCTCCATCTAAAAGTTCCAGCGCGATTCTCAGGCCGTGGCCTTCTTCGCCGAGGCGATTTTCTTCCGGGACATCGCAATCGGTGAAAGTGATTTCGGCCGAGCGCGAAGTGCGCAGCCCCATCTTATCCTCGTAACGCGCCACGCGAAAACCGGGAAATGACGGCTCGACGAGAAATGCACTCACGCCCTTCGTGCCGGCGGCTGGATTTGTCTTCGCAAAGACAATGTAGAGGCCCGCTTCGCCGCCGTTTGTGACCCACGATTTTGTTCCATTGAGACGATATTTATCGTCGTGACGCGTCGCCGTTACACCGATGGCGGCGGCATCCGAACCAGCTTGCGGCTCTGTGAGGCAAAAAGAGCCCAGGATTTCTCCGTGCGCGAGGCTCGACAAATATTTTTGTTTCTGGGCTTCGGTTCCGTATTTATAGACGGGCAGCACAGCGAGAGAATTCGTAACGCTGAGTGCCACAGCCATCGCGGCATCCACGCGCGAGACTTCTTCGAGCATCAGGACGTAGGAAATCGTGTCCGCGCCCAGGCCGCCCCAGGATTCGGGAATCAACATGCAGCAGCAGCCGAGTTCGCCAAGTTTGCGGAGTTCGTCGCCCGCGAATTTTTCGTCGCGGTCGCGCGCGCGGATCGAAGGGCGCACTTCGGCTTCCATGAATTGACGGATCGTGTCTCGAATCAGGCGTTGATCGTCGTTGAGGGAAAAGTCCATCGTGTCGCGGGCAGGAGGATGCTAGCACATTGGGGGGAAAAGCATAAGGCAAAGGCTTTAACACAGAGGACACAG
>DATAPT010000028.1:0-9166 GCA_036265065.1 Candidatus Acidiferrales bacterium
CCTGAAGCGCTGGCCGCACGAAGTGTGCCTGATCGAAGCGGATCGCGAAAAAGAAAAATCGCGCCTCACCTATAAACAATTCGGCGAGGCCGCCGAGCCAATCGCCGCCGCCCTCGAGGAATTTGGATTTGCTGCGGGAGACCGCGCTGCGATTATCATGACCAATCAGCCGAAGTGGCTGATCTCGGCGTATGCCGTCTTTTTTTCAGGCGGCATTCTTGTGCCTCTCGACTACAAACTGTCCGCCGCGGAGCATCTCCAACTTCTGGCGCATTCCAAGGCGAAAATCTTATTTATCGAATACCCCTTGTGGCGCGCGATTACACAATCGCCCGCGTTCACCGGGCACAATTTAGAAAAGGTGCTCGTGAGTGAAGCGCCGCCAAACGCCGACCTCGCCGGCGCACAGCGCTGGGAAGAATTTCAGGGCACAAATGCGCCGGAGTTCAGGCCGCGCACAAGAAAAGACACTGCGTGCATCGTCTATTCTTCCGGCACCGGGGGCCAGCCGCGGGGATGCATCCTCACGCACGATAATTATCTCGAACAATGCGCCGCCGTCACTCCCGTTTTTCCCTTCTGGCCGGGCGCGCGATATCTAAGCATTATCCCGACCAATCACGCGATCGACTTCATGGGCGGTTTCCTGATGCCCTTTACGGGCGGCGCAACCGTCGTCCACCTACGCACGCTGCGACCCGAATTCATTCGTGAAGCTTTCACGAAATATAAAATCACATACATGGCCGTGGTGCCGCTGATTCTGAAGAATCTGCAACGCGGATTGCGCGAGAGATTCGCCGCGCTGCCGGCGGGCAAACGCAAAATACTCGATTCGCTTATTCGCATCAATCGCGCACTCACGATGGGCGAGCCGCGGCCCGGCCTGAGCCGCATATTGCTAAAAGATATTCACAAAGCGTTTGGCGGCGGACTGCAGGCGCTGCTCGTCGGCGGCGCATTCACGGAGCCAGCGACGATTGAATTTTTTCATGACATCGGCATCCCGATTTACAACGGCTATGGATGTACGGAAGCGTGCACGGCCATCACGCTGAACGATTCGCGCCCCTTCCGCCCGGATACGGTGGGAAAACCCGTGCGCGGAATGGAGATTCGCATCGCGCAGCCGGATGCGGACGGAATCGGCGAAGTTTCGGTGCGCAGCAAAACGGTCATGTCCGGATATCTCGAGGATCCTGAAATGACGGCGGAAACCCTGGTGGATGGTTGGCTGATGACGGGCGATCTGGGGCGCGTCGATGCGTCGGGACATTTGCAACTTTTTGGCCGCAAGAAAAATATGATTGTCACGGCCGAGGGAAAAAATATTTACCCCGAAGACATTGAAAATAATTTTGAGGGCATCGCAGTAAAAGAGTTCTGCGTGTTCGCGGCAAACTACATCTGGCCGCAGCACACGATGACCGGTGAGCAATTGGTCCTGGTGTTGCATCCCGAGCCGGGACAAACTGTAAACGACGCTCTGGTGAAGGAACTTTCCCGGCGCAACTTGCAGCTCTTGAATTACAAACGTGTTGCAGGCTACATCGTCTGGGATCAGGATTTCACTCGCAATGCGGCGATGAAAATCAGACGCGTGGTCCTTGCGGGGCAAATCGGTCAACTCGATCGCAGCGCAATTGTTCCCCTATGAAAGAAGCTTATTTCACGATCGTAAATCCCGCGGCTGGAGGCGGCCGATGCGGAAAGCTGGCGCCTAGAGCATTAGATCGCCTTCGCGCGGCAGGCCTGCAACTCGAAGTGCGCGAAACTCGCGCCCCGGGCGAGGGCACGGTCTATGCAAACGGCGCTTACGCTGATGGCTTCCGCAATTTTATTGCGGTCGGCGGTGACGGTACAAGCTTTGAGATCGTCAACGGAATATTTCCGGAGGCCGCGACCGAAGGCCGCGCTTCACTCGGATTTCTTCCGCTTGGGACAGGAAATTCCTTCCTTCGAGACTTCGTGCAAAACGGAACAGGCCTCGCGGAATTTGGCATTAAAGCAATTCTCGAAAAGCGCGCACGCCCTTGCGACGTGATTCGATTGAATCATACGGGCGGCGCCATTTATTACATCAATACGCTGAACATGGGTTTCGCGGCTGACGTCGCGACGTTAACCAACCGCCACTTGAAATTTTTAGGAGAGCCCGGATATTTGGTCGGAGTGCTTGTTTCGCTTGCCCGGCTGCACCGTCGCCCATTTCCGTTACGCGCGGATGGCGACGTGGACGACCGGCGTTGCCTCTTCGTTGCCTTTAGCAATAGCAAGTACACTGGCGGTAAAATGATGATCGCTCCCCAGGCCGCCATCGACAGCGGCGCAATCGAGTATGTTCATTGGGGACCGATCGGGCGTTTGGGACTCGTCCGAAATTTGCCGACTCTGTTTACCGGTACGCACATTCAACATCCCATGGCTTCGAGGCGAACGGCGACGCGCATCCAATTTGATTTGAAGAATCCTGTAGACGTTGTTGTCGATGGAGAAGTGCTGACGCTCGAGGCCGAATCGTTGGAAGTACTTCCCGGCGCGCTCAACGCAATCGTATGAACGGAGAAAGCGAACAACCGATTCCCGCTCGCGCAGAGACAGAAATGTCCGGCGAGCAAGGCCTGCGCCGCGCTTGGGCCATTGTCCGCAGCACGTATCACTGGCTGCTCTCCGCGGCATTTTTCTTTCCTGTGGCGAGCTTTCTCGTTCTGCTGGGTATCTTCATCGATCCGCGCAAGAATGACGGCGCTCAGCGCTTACTTTGCCGCGTGGTCATGAAGCTCGCAGGTGTGAATGTCGTAGTTCGCCGCTCTCCCGGCTTCGATCCAGCGCGCACCTGTTTCTTTCTCGTCAATCATGTCAATTTATTTGATCCATTCCTGCTCTACGCCACGATCCCGCAATTTTTCCGAGGCCTCGAACTGGAGTCTCATTTTCGAATTCCTGTATATGGTTGGATGATGAAGCGCTTTGGCAATATTCCCGTGCCGGATGTTAACCGCCCTTCCGACTTAAAGCGCATGTGGCGGCTGTCCCGCGCTGCGCTCGATTCCGGCGTAAGCCTCGCGGTATTTCCCGAAGGGCAGCGAACGCGCGACGGCCACGTTGGCCCGTTTAAGGATGGAGTCTTCCGCATGGCGCTGCAATTTGGCACGCCCATTATTCCCGTCAGCGTAGTTGGCGCATTTGAATTCAATAAAAAAACAAGCTGGCTGATTCGGCCGGGAACTGTGACCGTGCATCTCCACGATGTGATTGAAACAAAAGATTTGCGGAAGGAAGATTTCCCGGCGTTGCGTGACCGCATTCATGCAATTATTGCGGAACCGATTGAGGAAGCCTACCTCGACACTGAAAAGATGAAAAGCCCCGTCTAGTTATCTTCTTCGAGTAGACAATCAAAAGAAATGGGAATTACAGCGAAAGGCGAATTCCGGGCAGCGTGCGTCCCGCCTTGGTTTCCTGCCAGGTATAGGCGATGCGGTGAATGACCGTGAGCGTGGCGACAATGGCGATGACCCAGAGCACAGGGGCCATGCGATTGAACAGCCCTCCCAGGATCAAAAGAACCATGCGCTCCGGCCGCTCCATGAAGCCGACTTTGCAGAGTGGAATCAGAGACTCGGCTCGCGCGCGCGAATAGCTAACCATTACGGATCCTGCTGTCGCGACTGCGGAAAGCACGACATAAGACGTTCTCTCTGCGACGGCGTAATACACTAGCAAGCCCATATAGAGCGCCATGTCCGAATAGCGGTCCAGCGTGGAATCGAAAAATGCGCCAAACGCCGTGACGCGTTTTTCCCGGCGCGCGACCTGCCCGTCGAGCATGTCCAGAAACGCCGCGAAGAAAATCACCATTGCGCCGGCGCGAAATTTTCCCATGGCAAAAAGATAGGCAGCCCAGCAATTCACCAGAAGTCCAAAAAATGTGAGCAGGTTCGGATTAATGCCGGTTGCGGCGACCGCATCGACAATCTTTTCGAGCAGCCATCGGCCGCCTTCACCAATTTTTCGTGTGATCATCTCTTGTGTTCGGCCATCCCTTGCCGTCTTGCCTGCGGTTTTGAATGATACGCTACACGCCCTCATTGCCTCAAGCACAAGCGCAGACGGCAAAACTTGACTCCCGATGCGTGGCGACATAACCTTTTGCGTACTGTTTTCAAATACAATTACATTTGCACAAAAAATCTATTTCTGGAGGATGTTTCATGAAGCGACGAGTATCAGCATTTGCGGCTCTTTTAGTTGTACTGACCGCGGGAAGCGTGCTGCTGGCCCAAAATAATCCATTTGTGGGCACATGGAAACTGGACGTGGCGAGCTCGAAATATAATCCAGGGCCGGCCCCGCAAAGCCAGACGCGCACTTGGGAAGCCTCGGGCAAAGTCACGGTCGATTCGGTAGGCGCGACAGGAAAAGCCTCATCTTATGGCTACACGATCAAAGGTGACGGCAAGGAATATCCGACAGTGGGCGCGATTCCCAACACCGCGGATACCATCACTTCCAAGAAAGTTGACGCCAACTCGTACGAAGCCAAATTCTTCAAGGCCGGAAAACAAGTCGAAGTCACAACCTTCGCAGTTTCCAACGGCGGCAAGACTCTGACCATCCATGCCAAGGGCACAAGCCCTGCCGGTGAGTTCGATAACACGATGGTCTGGAGCAAGTAATAAAATCTTAGAGCGAATCTATTCCATCGAATGGTTTCAGAAGACAAAGCCAACGGCGCCATCAAAAACGCCGTTGGCTTTTGTATTTTCAGAAATGAAGCTTTTCTCTCTCCTCAGCGTCCCTGCCCATCCATCCACTCGTACATTCGACGCACTCCGCGGACCTCCGCGCCCGGCCCTTGAATCTGCGGGAAATCCGCCTTGTGCGAAGTCATGTCAACTTTTTTGGCGGCATCATCGGCCGACACGCCCTGCTTGCGAAGCGCTGCCACCTGCGTCATCAAATCTTTCAGGTAGCTTTGATACGCCGTGATCAGAGCCTTATCGTGGAACGGCACGCCATGCCCCGGCAGCATGGTTTCAAAATTCATCTCCTTCAGCTTGTCCAGCGTGGCGATCCAATCATCGAAGAACGCATTGCCCATATACGCGGGCTGAGTCTCCATCATGTCCCCGCTGCAAACGATGCGCTCTTTTGGCAGGAAAACAATCGTGTCGCCCTGCGTGTGTCCGCGCCCAAGAAACAGCATTTGGATTTCGCGCGCGCCCTGAAATACCGTCATTTTTGAACTGTAAGTAACGTTCGGCGGAGTTGCCTTCAGCGTCTTGAATTCTTCCCAATCCGTTTGCTTGGCCGCAAGCTGCGTTTCCAGATTGGCGCGCTTCGCGGGATCTTTTTCGTCGGCAATTTGTTTCTTCAGCGCATTCACCTGAACCGGCATGTTCGCCATTGCCGTCTTGAACGGCTCGATATGCAGCACATCCTCATCCGCGATCATGTGGCGCACATATTCAGTCCCGATGATTTCCACTTCCGGCCCAAAAATCGAGTTGCCATCGGTATGATCGAAATGAAAATGAGTATTGACCACCCACCGCACGGGCTTGTCCGTAATCAGCTTCATGTCCGCAAGAAGCGCTCGCGCGGCAGCAGGAGTTGTGCCCGCATCCACAAGAAACACATTCCGATCGCCAACAATAATTGTGTGATTGCCGCCCGTCGCCATCGCACTATCCGAGGTCGTGTAATAAACGCCGTCGGCAATTTTTTCAAACGCATACACTTTCCCCATAACCATGGGTCCACTGGACCGTCCAGTCCTTTTGTCCTGGGCTCGTACATGTACCACGGACGAAAAGATCGCGAGAATCGTCAGTGTGAAAACCAGCGCAAAGTTGGGCTTGATCCATTTCACGGGCAGCCTCCAGATGACTCCACGGGAGCCATGGCTATCAGATTTTCCAAGCAGGGCGATCGACTTCCCGGCAATATACACCCACGCGAGACTTCAGTTTGAGGAAATATTCAGGAAAACCTGGCGCAACACCCGTGCAGAACAGAGCCTTTATTTATGCGCTTTTTCCGCTCCGTACTTGACCCATTCATTGCTCGACCGCTATCATGCTTGTACTGCAACAGCGGTTGCTTCCCAATTGGGCCTGTAGCTCAGGTGGCTAGAGCGCGCCCCTGATAAGGGCGAGGTCGGTAGTTCAAGTCTACCCAGGCCCACCAAACACTCACCAATGAGCCGGGTCACTCAACGCTCTTAATTTCTCAAAGGCCATGCCGAAGTGCTTTCACTATGTGGAATGAACGCTTGTTGCATCCGTAAAGAAATTGAAACGGGTAGCTAGCCGTTACCGAATTGGACCAAGGAGCGGCACAAAAAATGCTCCTGATGATAAGTTAGGTTCACTAGGATTGAGGCGATTCCTATGAGCGGCGCAATAAACAATCTAAAAAACTACGAACAGCGTATCGTCCGCAATAGTGGAATATGCGGTGGGGAGCCTGTATTCAAGGGGACCCGCGTCACCCTCCGCACAGTGCTCGCGAGCCTGGCTGGCGGAGATTCCGCCGAAAACATTCTTGCCGATTTTCCTAGCCTGAAAGCTGAGGACATTCAAGCCGCAATCGCGTTTGCTGCAGCTTCGGCCGAAGAGGACTTGCCAGTTCCGGCAGTTCCGCGCGTTCGATGAAGATCAAGCTGGACGAGAATCTTCCTGTTGGCCTTGCAATCCTGCTGAAAAACCTCGGTCACGACGCTCATACGCTGCACAACGAATCCCTTATTGGCCATGCAGACAAGGAAATCTGGGAAGCGGCACAGAAGGAATCCAGATTCCTAATTACACAAGATTTGGATTTCTCGGACTTGCGGCAGTTCGCTCCTGGTTCGCACCACGGCATCCTGCTGGTAAGTCTTCATTCACTGAACCGAAGAGATTTAATCGAGCGGGTTGGGGAATTGTTTCAGAAGGATAATGTAGGCGAGTGGGCCGGTTGTTTTGTCGTTGCCACAGAGCGCAAGATTCGAGTGCTAAAGCCGGGCAAGTAGCACCGCGCTCATAGTTCGATGTCTCGTGGAAAGTTACCCCACATTTCGCGGCTGGCCTTGGCGATGGCTTCTTCGTTCGAGCACAACACCACCCGCGTGCTTCATCCCGCGAAGACGATCACTTCCTATACTTTTATCCGAACCAGAAAGGAGCCGCCCTAATCCAGCGGCTCCAGTTTAATGATCGAAGCTGCGTGGTCGTTCCCAACCCAGAACGTGACCGGCGTCGTGGAATTATCCACAAACACTCTTCGAATATTGGTTTCTCGGGGCAGCAGGTAATCCGTCATCTGGCCGGTCTTGGGATCGAGCCGCGTGATGCGATCGTTCACCATGGACCCGGCCCAGACTTCGCCATTCTTGTCAGCCACGACGTCATAGGGCAGTGCCCACGGCGTGGGCGGCGTCCATTCCTGGAATTTCTCGGTCTCGGGGTCGAACATTCCAATGCGGTCGCCGCGATATTCGCCGAACCAGATGTGCCCGGAGGCATCGACAGACCCTCGCCGGGGCGCGGAATTTTGAGTGGGAGTCTTGTAGTAGGTAATTTTCCCGGTCTTCGCGTCAATCCTGCCGATTTCCGCGCCGCCAAACGTGGTGAAATAAGCATTATTCTGCGCGTCGGAAATCACATCGTAAATGTTGGGGCTCGGTTCGGGATAAGGTTTGAAGAGTTCGAACTTGCCGGTCGTTAGATCCATCCGGCTCAGGGTGAAAGTGCCCGACTCCTGCACCCAGATTTTTCCGTCCACCTTGGCATGCAGCGCATCGACCTGATTGATCTGCGTGTAATCCTTTTCCTGATCGGGAGGCATGCTCCAGGTCTGGAATTTTTCCGTTTTTCTGTCAAATTTCGCGAACCCGCCCTGATACATCATGCCGATCCACAGATTTCCGTCCTGGTCCGGACGCAATGCCAGCTCACCGGTTGGCGATGCGGGCTTCAAAATGGGGATGGGAAATTCCGTGGTCTTGCCGGTTTTTGGGTCCAGCCTGCCCAGAATCTGTTCGCCAAAACTGATGTACCAAACCATGCCGTCCGAATCGACGATCACGTCATGCGGCTGTCGGGTGCGCGCCGGGAGATCGTATTCGGTGATAACTGCACGAGTCGCTCGGCCCGAAGGGCGCGGAAAAGTTTTCAGCGCATAGTTCCATTCCGTGCCTTGGCTGAGATTGATGCTGGCCAGAAACCCTGCCTGTTTTTCGAGCGTATCTTTTTGCCGCGTCAGCTGCATTTCCGATCCATGGGTCTCCAATTGGACCGCCAGCCGGGCCGCGAGCCGCTTTTGTGGAGCGATTGGCGTGCTCTGATTGACGTAAGATGCCATCCGCTGTTGCACTTGAATAAATTCGTCCGCATCGTGAGTCGACATGATGGGCCGCTGCAGCGTGTGGCAGGTGACGCAATTCCGCAGAAAAGACTTCTGCTCGGTTGTTCCGGGAACGCTTTCGATCCATTCTGCGTTCGTCAACTGCTTCGCCAGGTTTGAAGTTTTGTGCAGTTTTAAATCGTCGGTAGCGGGATTCTGCGCGCTGATGTCGACGGTGTTAGGGCTATCGAGGTCGTAACCCACCGCGCGAATGGAAATCGTGTACGATCCGGCATCCAATTTCGCCTTGGGAAAGCGATAGTGCCCGCTCTTATCGCTGGCCACGGTGATTGTAATCGTCGAATCTTTTTTCTTCGCGCTGACGAGCACCCCTTCCATCGGCCCTTCTTCCGCAGAAGTAACTTGTCCGGATAACCCCACCGCGCCCAGATTCATGGCTCCGGTTTGCGCAAATCCGTCCAAAACCAAGAATGTTTGTACTGCCAGAAAAATCGTAATCACAATTATGGCAAGCGTGAAACGTGAAATCCGCATAATGATCTCCGTATGAATGGTGTACAAGTGAACGATCCAAGCCTGTCGCAAGCTGGACGGTAATTCACCGCGTCATCCCTGCAAAAAACTTCGTCGTTTGTACTAATCCAAATTAAGTTTCTGCCGAGGTTAACTTTAGCACGAGAAATATAGCCAGAAAGAACAATCGAGCGCCAGAATCGCCTCCAACGTGAGGAAAGGCAGTCGGGCAAGAATTCAGGATCATCCCTTCCGCAACTGCGTTTTCCGTTTTGAGGACCTGTACCCAACCTGCCCTCAG
>DATAPT010000029.1:0-7459 GCA_036265065.1 Candidatus Acidiferrales bacterium
TCGTTCCATTATTTTTTGTCGTGAATTGTGAAAAAACGACAAATCTGTACAAACACACACTTACACATGCTAAGGATGGGGTTGGCCCTTGCCGTTCGAACGCTAAGCTACCGCGCTCTTGCCGCGTCTCCCCATTTTTAGGTTCTCAGGCATGGCGTGGGCATGTGGGAAATTTAGTGGAACAATTTTCCCATTTGTCACATTCATTGCGTAGAACGAGTTGGGAGACCGCCGCGAAAGATCCGATACGTGGATCCGCGCACCTTCCAGCCCCATTACGCATGCCCGCCAAAGTGATGAACCATCGGGGAATTTTTCGAAGAGATCGTAAAGTGAGCTCATGGGAGTCCCTTTCTGGCGACCCTTTAGACTCCCAGCATAGTAGTCCTCTTCTTCGTTTTCGTCCAATACATCTATTCGATGATTTCAATAAGAAATACCTCTCCATCCGCCGTCCCCCGCGGACTGGAAAATTGCATGTCATGCCTTACAATAGAAGCCGCGTGCCTCCCATTCTCGATCTCAGCCGATTGTGTGTCGTGCTCGTAGCTCCTAGAAATCCTCTCAATATTGGAGCCGCCGCGCGCGCGATGAGCAATTTCGGATTTAAATCTTTGCGCGTAGTAAACCCCTACACTCCATCCTTCCGAGAAGCCAAATCTGCGGTCGGCGCCTCCGAGCTTCTGGCAACGGCTGAATGTTTTAAGTCCGTGGCCGAAGCCGTGGAGGATTGCGCGCTCGTGGTGGGAACTACCGCGGTACGTAACCGCGATTTGCAGCATCCCATCCGACGGCCGGAGTACGGGGCGCGCATGATCCGTAAACGTCTTCGCATGAGCAAAGTGGCGCTGCTTTTTGGTTCGGAAAAATTTGGCTTATCCAATGAAGCGTTGAGCCACTGCCACTGGCTCATCCGTATTCCCACCTGCGACGAAAATATTTCCATGAACCTGGGGCAGGCAGTCGCCGTTTGCCTGTATGAGCTGATTCGTGAAGCAAAACTTGAACGCGCCGCGAAGCAACCGAAGCTAGCTTCGGCCGCTGAGCAGGAGCGCATCACGCTGCTGCTCCTGGAAGCGCTTCAGACCAGTGGATTTTTGGACCGGAGGCGCGTCTCTGACGCCGATGACAGAATCCGGCGGCTCGTTCGCCGCTTACATTTGCACGACCGTGACGCCGTGATTTGGCTCGGAATGCTGCGTCAAATGCTGTGGAAGATGAATCAAGGAAAGCCGCCGCAAACGTAACTCTCAACTCTTAACTCTCAATCCTTCACCCTCACATCTGTTTCTGCCGCGGATCACCGCCGCGCCGAAAAAAAAGATTGCAACAATTGCACAGACTCGCCGGCAAGCACTCCGGAAACGACCTCCACCCGGTGATTCAGCATGGGGGCATCCAGCACCTGCATGCAGGTGCGAACCGCGCCGCCCTTGGGTTCGTCCGCGCCATAAACGAGTCGCGCGATTCGCGCCTGCACCAGCGCTCCCGCGCACATCGCGCAGGGTTCCAAGGTTACGTATAGGGAAGCTCCATTCAACCGGTAGTTGCTTATTTTTTTCGCCGCTTCGCGAAGCGCCACGATTTCCGCATGCGCAGTCGGGTCGCAGTCGGTAATCGTGCGATTGCTTCCGGATGCGAGAATTTGGCCGTCCATCACGATCACGGCGCCGATCGGAACTTCTCCGCGCTGCGCGGCAATTTCTGCCTGCTCGATGGCCAGTTGCATGTATTCAAAGTCGGTCACGGCTGTAGCGGCGTCGCAGGCTGCGCAGGGGAGGGAAGCGGAAGCAGGCATTCCACCAGCATTACGTCATGCGGCCCATCGTTCAAGTGCACATGCGAAGTGTGGCGCCCCACTTCGCGCCACCCGGTCGCACGGCAAAGATTCAACCCATCCTGATTTTTCACCAGTATCCTGCCAACCAGTTTTCTGTATCCTAATTTCCCCGCGGCTTCCTGCAGCGCCCGCATCAGCTGTCGCCCCACTCCGTAACTTCGGAACGCGCGGCGCACATAAATGTACACTTCGCCAATATCGTCCAGCGCGATGCGGTTATCGTAAGGCCCAAGCACCGCCCAGCCTGCAACCCAGTTGCGCAATTCGGCTGCAAGAATGGGATGTTTCGGATTCGCTTCGGCTGCGGCAATCTGCAAGCGCTGTTCGTCAATTTCGCGCGGTTCGGAATCAAACGTCTCCAGATGATCCATCACGGCTTCGTTGAAAATTTCGCACAATGCGGAAGCATCTTCTTCCTTTGCGTGACGGATGCTAAGTTGTGGGCGCGGACTCGCTGTGCTCATGGACGGGGATTTTATCACTAGAAAACCATTTGCCGACATCGGAACTCATGTTTTGCGATTCGATTTGAAACACTAAGGTGGTCGGCAGGGCAAAAAAATCTTCAAAGCATTGTTCTACAGGTTGCCGAGTTCTTTGCCGTCCGCTTTCATGATTTTTTCCAGGCGCATGAAAAACGTGCCATTTTTCGTCCGGTGCCCGTAAAAAGTAATCACGTCGCCGACCTTAATGGTGTTGCGGTCCCAGCTGCCGTACCGCGAAAGCATGGCCGGACTGCGCGCTTCGCCGGTCCACTTCTCGATTTCGCCCTTATCGTTCTTCACATCGATCGTGATCTGTACATGCGGATTGACGAACTCAAACTCCGTTACGGTTCCCTTCACAGAACTGATCTTCTCCGTATCGTAGTTGGCTTCGCCGTGATGCGCCATGGCCGGCGCCGAAATAAGGAAGGAACAAAACACTGTGAGCAGAAAGAGCGCCAGCTTCTTCATCGTGATTCTCCTGATTGCGCCTTTCGAGTCTGAAGCCTCGATTGTAAAAAATGGCACCGACTGCAGGGAAAACAACTTATCCAAAATATCTGCCGCAAGCCAAATTAAGTCAATGCTTAAAATCACAGTAGTCACTCACTATTTCGCCGGCGTCGCTTCTTTCTTCTCCAGGCCCATAAAATTTTCCGCGTCCTCGCAAAACTGTTCCGTGAGCTTCCAGGGTTGCAGCTTGAATTCGAGCCGAGCCGTCCACGGTTTCGTGTACGCCTTCGCATCCTCGATCGTGATGTCATCGACAAGGTGATCGTGGGCCGTGCGGCGGAATCGCTCGACCACATGCAACTGCTCGCTGTGCGGATGACCGACGCGGTCCAGCCAGGTCTTATCGTTGAAATTCGCGGTGTCCACCACCAGCGTATCGCCATCCCAATGCCCAATCGAACTTCCCATCCACAGAGGAACCAGGTCGGGGTCACGTGGCTTTCCGTCGGTGTAAATTTCCCGCCGCAGCGAATCCACCTCAAACAACATCACCACTTCATCTTTCGTCTGAATAAATTGAAAAGGGAAGGGATGCATGTAGACACGCGGTACTCCCGGAGGGAAGCAGCCATGCAGAACGGGATCGTTCATATCTTCCAGCGGGTAGCTGTGCGCGCCAAAGGAAGATTTCGCCGCATGATATTTCTGCAACCCCCAGGGCGTCATCGGTGGCTCTTCCTGGTTGAGTTCGTAAATCCAATACTGCATCGCGGTGGCCGGAGGAGCATCGCGCATCCACACGCCCGATAAATCAGGAGCGCCGCTCGCTTGGGCCACTTTCGTAGAATCCGATTTTTTGGTTTGAGCCGACGCGGTGGCCGAATAACTAAACACAATAACGAGCCCGATAAACCCAAGAAGAATGGCCGGTAAACGATTTCGCATTACGAAATCCCTCCCCTGTTTCGGACAAAACAACTAAAGGTAAGCTTTGGCCGGGATTATACACTGCGATTTGAATGACAGCTACAATTCGCTCCCCAGCTTCTATTATTTCGGACAGGGAAGTTGTTCAAGCAATGTAGCCTGACCAGCCAGACATTGTCCGGGAAATAACCTCCCCTCTTGACATTCGACACCTTCACCGACAGACTAGCGCCATGAATTCAATCCTGAAGCGGTTATTTCTGGCGGATTTCTGGAAGGGCATGATTCTGACCTTCCGCACGCAGAACCCCAAAAATATTTATACGGAGCAGTATCCGCTCGAGCGGCCCATGGTTGCCGAGCGATACCGCGGCGCGCCGCGCCTGAATATGAACCCGGAAACCGGGGAAACGCTGTGCATCGCGTGCAACTTGTGCGCGCTCGCGTGCCCTGAAAATTTGATCGTGGTTGGATGGCACCGCGATGACGCCACCCGGCGCAAAGTCCTTACCAACTTTACTTACGACACTTCGCGCTGCATGTTCTGCGGGCTTTGTGAGGATGCTTGCCCCACGGATTGCCTCGAGCTAACCCAGGATTTTGAAATGGCATCTTATTCCCGGGAGGGCGCAATCTGGGACCGGCATCGGCTGGAAGAAGGCCCCACGCCTGCCCGGTACACGCGTTAATTATTGGCGATCCGCCACTCTGCATGATCTTTCAACCTTTTAAGCAAGTTATCCCCGTTGCCGATAAGATTAAACGCTCCTTCCGCAGTCGAAGGAGCTTGTCCACAAATCGTACGATTCTTTTAAGGCTTATTCATGGAACTTCGTAAAGATCCAATTACGCGCAGTTGGGTGATTGTTGGGCACAGGGAAGACACCTGTGCCACCACAGGCGGCTGTCCATTCTGTCCCGATAAAGCAGACTCGCGGAAAGTTCTACTTCGTCTGCCGTCGGCGGGCCCCTCGCAAGTCACCGTGATTCCCCATCCCGATCCATTATTCCGCGTCGAAGGCGATCCCATGCGCCGCGCCGATGGAATCTACGATCAGATGCAGCCCATCGGCGCGGACGAAATCGTCATCGAAACGCCGGAGCATAATCGCAAGCTAGAAGATTTGAATGACGACCAAATTCTGCTGGTGATGGATGCGTGGAGATCTCGCGTTGAGGATTTGAAGCGCGATACCCGCTTCAAGTATGTTTCCATTTACAAAAATTATGGCCCGCTTGCAGGTCAGGAAGGTGCGCACGCGCATTCTCAAATCAGCGCGACCACCTTCATGCCGCGCCACCTGCTCTATGAACTGCGCGCCTCCCGCGAATGGTACAAGGAAAAAGAGCGCTGTGTTTTTTGCGATATCGTAAAACAGGAAGAGCGCCAGGGAAAACGTGTTGTGGATACGCAGGGCGAATTCGTCGCACTATGCCCGTACGCTTCGCGAGTCCCGTTCGAAGTCTGGATTCTCAATCGCAAGCACAATCATATGTTTGAGCACCCGCGCCCAGGCTCCAATCGAAGGAATCTGGCCGCGCTGTTGCGCCGTGTCCTCAGGCGAATTCGCAAAGTTGCCCCTGCCTATCATCTTGTAGTGCATACTGCGCCTAATCTCATCCATCCCAAAGGCGAAACTTCCACGGAGTATTGGAAGACAATTGCAGCCGATTATCACTGGCACATTGAAATCCTGCCGATCGTGGAAACACGAAGCAAGTCCTACAGTATTAAAGAAATATATTACAACGCACTTATGCCGGAAGAAGCCGCCGACCGCCTTCGCAAGTTGGACCCTCTGGTATGAAGCGCAAAGACCGTGGCGGAATTTTTTTCCGCCTCCTCTTCATCCTGTTATTCATTGGTTTTCTTGCGCTGCTATTCCTGGCCCGTCACCCGCTAATGCGCTTCGCCGGCCAATTCTGGGTGGTCGATGAACCGGCCGCGCAGTCCGATGCATTGGTCGTGCTCGGGGATGACAATTACGCAGGCGACCGCTCCTTCCATGCCGCGGAACTGTATCGCGAAGGCGTGGCGCCAATTGTCGTGGCCAGCGGCCGCCTGTTGCGACGCAACGCAGGCATGGCGGAAATCATGCAGCGCGATCTCGAATCCTTCGGCGTCCCCACTGCCTCCATCGTGCCTCTGGTTAGTCGCGCGGAAAACACTCGCGAAGAAGCCGGCGAAGTCGCCAAGCTGGTTCGTGCTCGTGGGTGGAAGCGCGTGATTATCGTGACCTCCAACTACCATACGCGCCGCACCCGATTCATCTATGGACGAATTTTGCCTTCAAACGTAACTTTCCGCGTCAGCAGCGCGCGTGATTCCGAATTCGACCCGTCAGGCTGGTGGGAAACGAGACAGGGACAAAAATTGTTCTTTACGGAAATTGTGGGCTACGTCGTTGCCTGGTGGGAATTGCGAGGCGCTCCCTCACCCCAAAATGAATCTGCTCTAATTATTGTCCCTTTAAGTTACTAAAAGGCTCGGCAGATTGGACTATTTTGGTCTCTTCCATTTAGACCGTACCTGATTGGAAACACGCCTCGTCTGTTGGGTACACGCCTGCACTCCGCAAATACTATAGTTTGCACTTCACCGTCCTCTCCGGGCTGCTTCCCGCCCAGCCCAGACTAGTGGCTACGGAGTTTTCGGTCAGGGGATAAAAAATTATGTGGCGTAAACCAGAAGAGACAAAACCAGCGGCTCCAGCCGCCAATGCTCCAACACCGGCGCAATCCTCGACACCCGCACCGGCCTCGACACAGGCGTCCGCGCAGGCGTCGGCTCCACGTGTGGAACCGTCCGTTCGAAGCGTGGCGGGGCTAACTGCGGAAGTTGTTCAACCTTCCGGAGGAATTATCACTTCGACTCTCTTGATCAAGGGCGAAGTGAAGGGCACCGATGATCTCTACATTGACGGGGAAGTGCGGGGCACCATCGAACTGACCAATGGGCGCGTAACCATCGGGCCGCACGGCAAAATTTCCGCGGATGTGGATGCCCGCGAAATCGTCGTTCGTGGAAAAGTGTCGGGCTCGTTGCTTGGCCGCGATCGCGTGGAAATCGGATCGACCGGCGAAGTGAATGGCGATATTTCAACACTGCGTATTTCCATCGGAGAGGGCGCGCAGATTCACAGCAGAGTTGAAATCGACCGTCCCGACAATTCAAAAAAAAATGATAACCGCCCCGCAACCAAGTCTTCCGCAAACGTGCCTGCAATGGCCCACGCGGTAGCCGTGAAGGCGGGCGCGGAAAACGGTAATTGAGATGAATTTTTTCAGTAAATCACGCCCGGGTCAGCCACCGGCAACGCCACAGCGGCCATCGCCGGCGGGGAATGCGCGTCCTGGTTCGGCGGTCGCCGTCGCGACCGCCGCTAATTCCCAAGCCACGACCGGAGCGGATTCCAAGGCTGCCAGGCAGTCGAACGGCCTTAAGGAATTCCTCTGGCAACTGGATGGAATTGGGCGCGGGCATTTGCTCGATTTCGGTCCCGCCAGACAAAGTACCCTCAATTTTTTCATCGAACGCGGCTTCAAGGTTTACACCGAAGACTTGCTGGCCACCTGGCAATATTTTCTCGAAGAGCAGGGGCAGCAACTGAAGCAGCTTCCCGCCGATGCCGACCGGTCCGATTATTCGATCGAAGGCCGCGCGGAAAAATTCCTCAAGACAACCATGCTGTTTCCGGACGACACGTTCGACGCTATCTTGATGTGGGACAACCTCGACTATCTGGACAATGAA